>CAJXVL010000046.1 GCA_913061205.1 uncultured Flavobacteriaceae bacterium
GATCTACACGTAAGGAGTCGTCGGCAGCGTCAGATGTGTATAAGAGACAGATTAGCTACTTTTGCTGAGACTCTGCTCTAAGCGACCTCGTTTCTTTTACCAGTATTCATTACTTCAAAATATAAGCTCCATCAGTTCCTGTGAAATGAAAAGCAATATTTTTTTCATTACAGCTTTTTTTCCAACGGTTTACATATGATTTGTAATTGTTTCCATCTGCAATTATCATTTTAGGTTGAAGACGGTCTAGCATCCTATTTAAATTAACTTTTGGGCTATAGGTTAAAAGAACAATATCGATTTTATAACTATTAGGATATACTCCTAAGCTATCTAGTATTAAAATTAATTTTTCATTGTATTTAAATACCTGTGGGAGTTTTATTTCTGAATATTCTATTATTCCATTGGCTATTTTATAAGCTTTAATAGGATATGAATTACTGATGTTTAAAGTAGCATCAGATTTATATAAATGTAAAATAGAACTATTTTTATTTCCAATAATGCTCTGTCTATTTTTATGAAATACAATTAATTCATTTTTAGAATTTGAATAGTTATCAAAAATAGAAACACTAAATAAAATAGAGAGTCCAACTGCAAAAAAAAGAGTGTTTTTTCGATCTTGGTAGTTCCAAAATAGTATAATAGAAATAATAAGTAAATAAGTTGCAAAGACTTTATATAGGCTAAAAGTTATGTTTTGGAACAAGAATAATTTTTGATTTGCAATCACATGAATACAAGAATTCATAAATTTTATTAAAAAATTATAGGATAAAGAAAACCAGTCTGGGAGTATATTAAACATTGATAAAATGATCAAAATAATCCCGCCTCCTAATAATATTCCTAAAAAAGGTAATATGATTAAGTTAGTCATAAAAAATAATCCAGGAAATTGATGAAAATAATAGATACTCAATGGGAAAACTCCTGTTTGAGCAGCAAGAGTTACGGTAAATATATCCCAGATTTTCCTAGCGAAATAATTCTCTGGGTAATAGACTTTATTAAATAATGGGAGTAACCAAAGAATAGATAAAACTGCTAAATAACTAAGTTGGAAACCTATATAAAATAACCATAAAGGATTAATAATAAGCAATGTAAAATAAGAAAGGAATAGAGTGTTAATTGTATTTGTTTCCCGATTAATTGCCTTTGCAAAAGCAAAAAATGAAAACATAGTTACCGCTCTAATAACTGAAGGTGATAAACCGGTTAAAAATGCAAATCCCCATAGACTTATTACAATAATGATAGAAATGATCAACTCATATTTAAATAGGCGCTTTAATGGTCTTAGAAGCGCTATTAATATAAAGTATATGATTCCTACGTGAAGACCTGAAACGGCTAAAATATGGATAGCTCCTGCAGCTGCATAGTCAGTATAGAGTTGTTTGTTGATGTCCTTTTTTTGACCAAGAATTAATGCTTGAACGATTGCTATTTCATTGGTTGTCAATGCGCTTTCTTTTAGTTTTTTTATAAGGTGGTTTCTGATCTTACTTGCTTGTCCACGTAGTGTAATTTTACCTTTAGATTGATTTAAAACACGTTGATAACTACTGTGAATCTGATTGTGAATCCCCAGTGATTTCATGTACATAGAATAATTAAATTGATGAGGATTTAATGGAGAATAAATTTTTTTAATTTTTGAAGAAATCAATAGTAGATCATCAATATTTAAAATTTTCTCAAAGGAGTCTCTTTTAATATTTAATAGTATTTTTCCATTAAAATAGTTGTTGTTTATGGCAATGATCTCAGCAATATATTTTGAATTATAAGTGTCGCTTTTTAATACTTCTTTTACCTTTAATTGAAGAATGTTTTCTTTTAGACCGATTGAATCAGTTTGATAATAATCATGTTTTTGAAATTCTGGAAGATTAATTTGATAGGTTACAGCGCCTAAAAAGAAAAAACAAGCATAGGTAACAATGCCAAAATAGATGGTTTGAAATAAGTGGTCCTTACTAACAAGCCATATTATTAAGAGGCTAATGTAGAGGAATATAGCTAAATAAAAATATAATATATTAGGATAGAAATGGGCAGTAATAATACCTGCTGTTAAAAAGAAAGCAAATTTTATTACTGAAAAATTTATAAATTTCATTTCAATTAAAGTTAAGGATCGCTTAAAATTAATTGGAGAGTGTTATAAATATACTGTTTTTTTTTAGAATCAATTGAAAATACAAAACCCTCTTTGATTTTGTAAAAATACATTTCCAATATTCTTAAGAAAATGAACTCATACTAAAACTAAAGGACGTGGTAGAATTAATAAATTTATTTTCTTGCAGCTTCGACAATTAGTTGGGCAGTTTTTTTACTAGCTCCAATACCGCCTAATTTTTTTTCTAAATCATAATAGGCTATAAATAATGCAGTCCTATTGGAATCAACTAAAATTTTAGATAGTTCTTCTTTAAGCCGCTTTTTATTAAAATCAGATTGTATTAACTCGGTTACTACTTCTTTATCCAAAATAAGATTTACCAATGAAATGTATTTTAATTTGATAATTCGTTTTGCAATTTCATAAGATATTTGATTTCCTTTATAACAAACCACTTGCGGAACTTTAAATAAAGCAGTTTCTAAAGTAGCAGTGCCAGAAGTAACTAAGGCAGCATGAGAAAAGCTTAATAAATCATAGGTTTTATTTAGTAATAAGTGAATATTTTGGGTTTTAATAAAAGGTTGGTAAAAAAATTCATTTTGACTTGGAGCGCCTGCTATTACGAATTGGTAATCCTTAAAATCTCCAACTATACTTAACATTACTTCTAGCATTTTTGAAATTTCCTGTTTTCTGCTACCGGGAAGTATGGCTATAATTCGCCGTTGATCCAATCCATTTTCTGTTCTAAAAGTAGTGTCGGTAACCTGTTCTCTATTTGCAATTTCATCAATTAAGGGATGCCCCACAAAGTTTACATGAAATTGATGTTTTTCTTCATAGAAAGGCTTTTCAAATGGCAGTATCACATACAAGGCATCAACATCTCTTTTGATGTCTTTAATTCGACCTTCTTTCCATGCCCAAATTTGAGGTGAAATATAATAGTGAGTTTTGATTCCTTTTTTCTTAGCCCATTTAGCGATGCGCATATTAAATCCTGGATAATCTATAAAAATTAGTACATCGGGTTGAAACGCATCGATGTCTTTTTTACATAAAGTGATGTTTTTAAGAATGGTTCTTAAATTGAACAATACTTCAATAAAACCCATAAAAGCTAAATCACGATAGTGCTTTACTAAAATTCCTCCAGCTTGTTGCATTAAATCACCTCCCCAGTAATGAATAGTGGCATCTATATCTTCTTGATAAATTGCTTTTATTAAATTAGCTCCGTGTAAATCACCTGAAGCTTCTCCAGCTATGATATAATATTTCATGTGTTTGTATTTATTGCTTTTGTATGGTCACATGCAGTTCGATAATAGTCATTTCTTTGAGCTTAAAAAATTATAAAATGCTCGTTTCATATTAATAAAACTTGGATATAAGTATAATTAATGCACTAACCACAGTCGCAAATACAACACCTCTTGCTCTATAAATTTGATTTTTTTTAATAAAAATAAAGAATACAAATAAATTTAAAATAGCTCCTAAAGCGATGATATTTCCTAATACATCCTGAGCTAGAGCATTTTGAATAGTTTCTTCTAAATTATGCGTAGAAAATATATAAATATACAAATAACAACCTGCAATATTTGCAAGGAGTCCGATGATCAATCCAATAAATACTTCTTTTTTTAAAGTTCCCAATTGTTAATGTCTTTTATTGCGTGATACGCTGTTAAATCATATTGTGTAGGTGTTACTGATATATAACCGTTTTCAAGCGCCCATTCATCTGTATCTTCTCCTTTATCATTATTGACAAACTTGCCAGTTAGCCAATAATAATCCTTACCAAATGGGTTGGTTCTTTTATCAAATTGTTCTTCCCAATGTCCATTCGCTTGTCGGCATATCTTTATTCCATTTATTTTATTTTCTGAAAGCTTAGGAATATTGACATTTAAAACAACACCATTAGGCATTCCGTTAGATAAACATTGTGAAACGATACTTTTAATAAATTTTTCAGAAGGTTTAAAATCTGCTTCTATTGAGTAATCCAATAAAGAAAATCCAATGGCAGCTATCCCTTGAGTTCCTGCTTCAACAGCTGCGCTCATAGTTCCACTGTAAATTACATTTATGGAGGAATTACTGCCATGATTAATACCACTTACGCATAAATCTGGTTTTCGCTTTAAAATCTCATTAATTGCAATTTTTACACAATCAACAGGAGTTCCGCTACAACTATATTCCTTTTGCGGCTCATCTTTAATTACTTTAATAGCTTCACAATAAAGTGTATCATTTATAGTAATGGCGTGTCCCATACCGCTTTGAGGAGCGTCTGGTGCAACAACAACAACATCTCCAAAGGTATTCATGATTTCAATTAGGAAACGAATGCCTGGAGCATGAATTCCATCATCATTTGTCACGAGTATTAGAGGCCTTTTCGAAGTCATATTATGGTTTTAAAACAAAAGCTAAAATACATAATAATTATTTCAGATTTAGTAAATTGAAATCTTATGTCTTTTAGAATTTGCTTTAACAAAAAATTAGTATCTAATCTAGCTAATTGGCACAATATTTTATATAATTTAGTCCAGGATAAAAATTAGAGATATGAAAATTATGAAAAAGAATTTTAAAGTTTTACTTCTTGCTGTTTTTGTAGCAGTTGCCTCATGTAGTTTTACTACCAAGGAGTTTAACGATCCAGATAAAGATAAGTTACTTGTAGATTTAATCACATTTGTATTACAGAAAGGACATTATAGCCCTAAAGCTATGGATGATGAGTTTTCAAAAAATATTTATAAAAACTTCATTGATGCTGTTGATCCACTAAAACGATATTTTTTAGCTTCAGATATAGAAGAATTTAGTCAGTATGAGTTTGAGATTGATGATCAAATAAATACAAAAGATATTTCATTTTATAATTTGGTGTATACACGTCTTTCAGAAAGAATTTTGGAAGTAGAAAATATATACCCTAAACTTTTAGAAAAACCTTTTGATTATACAATAGACGAATTAATAAATGTGGATTATGAAGACATTACCTATTCAAAAAATAAAAAAGAACTTAAGGATCGTTGGAGAAAACAATTAAAGTTTACAACAATATCTAATTATTACGATTTAATTAAGGAGAATGATGACTTAGTTAAAAATGATAAAGAGAAATCTTTTGATGAAAACAATAAAGAAATTGAATTAAAAGAACCCAAAAGTTTATCTGAATTAGAAACGGAAGCAAGAGAAAGTTCTAAAAAGTCATTGGATGAATATTTTGATTTTATAAATGAATTAGAGAGTAAAGATTATTTTGCTATTTTCCTAAATGTAATGGTAGAAGAATTTGATCCTCATACCAATTATTTTGCGCCAACAGTTAGAGATCGTTTTGAGTTAGCGATGTCAGGAAAGTTAGAAGGAATAGGAGCTAGGCTACAAAAGAAAAACGATTATATAAAAATTGTAGATGTAATTAGTGGAGGTCCAGCTTGGCGTGGTGAACATATAGAAGTAGGGGATTTAATAATGAAAGTAAGGCAAGAGGATGAAAAGGAAGCGGTAAGTGTCGTGGGAATGCGATTGGATGACGCTGTCAAATTAATAAAAGGACCAAAAGGGACAAAAGTTATACTTACCATAAAAAGAGTTGACGGTTCTATAGAAGATGAAACTATTATGAGAGATGTTGTAGAGCTTGAAGAAACCTATGCAAAATCTACTTTAATTAAAAAAGATGATAAGAAATTTGGATTAATAAACCTTCCTCAATTCTATTTCGATATGGAAAATTATAAAGAGCGAAATGCAGCAAGTGATGTTAGGAAAGAAATAGTTCGTTTGAAAAAAGAAGGAATGGATGGTCTAATAATTGACTTAAGAAGTAACGGAGGTGGATCACTTAGAACAGCCGTTGACATGGCAGGACTTTTTATCAAAGATGGACCAATAGTACAAGTAGGTTCTTCGGGTAATAAAAAAGAAGTTTTAAAAGATAAGGATGATGAAATTGTTTGGGACGGACCTCTAGTGATATTGGTAAATGAGCTTTCAGCTTCTGCTTCTGAAATACTAGCAGCTGCAATGCAAGATTATAAACGTGCTATTATTATTGGATCTAAACAAACTTACGGAAAAGGAACGGTTCAAAATTTATTAGATTTAAATCAATGGCTCCGTAAAAATGATATGGGAGATATGGGATCCTTAAAGTTAACTACCCAAAAGTTTTACCGTGTAAATGGTGGGTCTACACAATTAGAAGGAGTTAAAAGTGATGTGGTGATGCCAGACCGTTATAGTTATATAGATATAGGAGAACGTGATTATGATAATCCCTTGCCTTACGATAAAATAGAAGCAGCAGATTATGAAGTTTGGAATGGGTATATCGATTATGAAAAAACTATTAAAAATAGTAACGAAAGAATGTTAAAAAGTGAGCAACTGCGATTGATCGATGAAAATGCAAAATGGATTAAAACCCGACGAGATGTTAGAACAGCAACTTTAAATTATGATGATTACAAAAGAGATTTAGAAAATAGAATAGAAGACACTAAAAAGTTTGACCCAATAGATGAGTACGACAATAAATTAAGTTATGAATCTCTACCTCATGAAGTTAAATTAATGTTACAAGATACTAGTCTTACTGAAAAAAGAAAGAGATGGCATAAAAGTTTAAGTAAAGATATTTATGTAGAAGAGGCTGTAAATGTATTAGAAGACCTTGAAATAAATACTATTAAAAGGACGAAAGTGGCCAATGTAAAAAACTAATATTTTATATATTAATGACTAAATTAGTCAAGTGAAAAATACATCAACATCTTTAACAAAATTAACGCTCCAGAAGTTTAAAAAAAACGGCTGGGGCGTTTTTAGTTTTCTCTTTTTGTGTACTTGTATCTTAGTTGCTTTGTTCGCCTATGTATTAGCGCCAGATAACTCGAAAAATGCAAATCAAATGCATTTGTCTATTCAATCTAAGTCGCCAGGTTTTAAGGTAGAAATGCTTACGATTCCTTATAGCGCTGCTGAAAATAATTCCTTTTCAGAATTATTTTTCGGAAAGAACAATACCGCTACTGAAATTCCTATTTCTAATTATAGCATTGCAAATAATTCATTACAAATTATTGAATACAATAATGAAGGGAATGAAGGTCTAGAAAAAGAATTTAATCTCTCTTTGTTTCCTAAAGCCAGTATTATAAGTGAGGTTTCAGAATTATATATATCAGAAAAAAAATTCTTATTAGGAACCGATAAATACGGTAGAGATCTACTAAGTAGAATGCTTATTGGTATTCGTATTTCCCTAGCGATCGGTTTTGTTTCGGTTTTTATTTCTTTGATTATTGGAGTTACAATGGGAGCTATTGCAGGTTATTACGGAGGAAAAGTAGATGCTGTAATTATGTGGTTGATTAATGTAACTTGGTCTATCCCTACATTACTCTTAGTAATAGCAATTACCTTAGCTTTAGGAAAAGGGTTTTGGCAGGTTTTTATCGCTGTAGGTCTTACTATGTGGGTTGAAGTTGCTCGTGTGGTTAGAGGACAAGTTATGGGCGTAAAACAAATGCAATATGTAAAAGCTGCTAAAGCTTTAGGTTTTCATGATTTTAAAATTATATTAAAGCATATTTTACCGAATAGTATGGCACCAGTAATTATTATTTCTGCAGCTAATTTTGCCGGAGCTATTTTAATTGAAAGTGGACTTAGTTTTTTGGGTATTGGTGCTCAGCCTCCAATGCCAAGTTGGGGAGGTATTATTAAGGACCATTATTCTTATATAATTCTAGGAAAACCCTATCTAGCAATAATTCCGGGACTTGCTATTATGAGTTTGGTTACTGTGTTTGTTTTGATAGGTAACGCTTTAAGAGATGCAATGGATGTTAAAACTAGATAAAAACCTGTATGAATAGAAAACAGATTTATATTATTTTAATAATTATTATTTCTGCAATTCTTTAACTTACGAGTACACCTTTAAAAACTGCTTTTTATATAATATCCATTTATTATTTTCTGTGATAGGTCTTAGCGATTAATATAATTGGAAGCATCTAATCTAATAAATATGAATAGTAGAATGGTAAACCCCCATAAACCAGAACCACCATAACTAAAAAAAGGCAATGGTATCCCAATAGTCGGTAATAGACCAGAGACCATTCCAATATTTATAAAAAAATGAAAAAACAATATAGCAGAAACACTATAACCATAGACTCGACTAAATTGTGACTTTTGTCTTTCTGCTAAAATCAATAGCCTAATAATTAGTGTTATAAAAAGAAGAACAACACCAATACTCCCCAAAAACCCCCATTCTTCTCCAACGGTGCTGAATATATAATCGGTATCCTGTTCTGGTACAAACTTCCCTTTTGTTTGTGTTCCTTGAAGCCATCCTTTACCTGTCCAGCCTCCACTACCTATCGCTATCTCACTTTGATTGGTGTTATAACCAATACTTTTGGTGTCTACTTCCTTGCCCAACACAATATTAAACCGATCTCTATGTCGCTGCTCTAAAACATTTTCAAAAATAAAATTTACAGAAATTGAAAAGCCTATACAAGCAAGTGCAATAAATCCATATTTAAAAACAGATTGTTTTTTTTTATAATTTTTAAAATAAATGATTGCTATAATTATCAATATACCTAAGGATACCCAAAAAGTTCCAAATGCCAAAGTTGCTACAAAAAGAGCAGCAATTATAAAGCTCAATAATAAATAGATAAAATGTAGTCCTTCTCTGTATAAAGGGAATATGAGGGCCACATAAACTAATGCGCTTCCGGGGTCAGGTTGAGGTATAATTATTAATGCTGGTAAAAAAACTATAATTAATGATTTAATTTGGTCCTTAAAAGATTTTAAATCAGTTTGTATATCGCTTACATATTTAGCTAAAGCAAGAGCTGTTGCAGCTTTTGCAAATTCACTAGGTTGAATACTAAATCCCCCTAAAAAATACCAAGAAGTAGCTCCATTCACATTTTTACCTAAAACAAACAAACCCACTAATGAAATTAATGAAATTATATAAATAATACTCGAGAAACGTTCATAGAATTTTGCTTCTACTGTAAGAATAAAAGGAATAAGTATTAAACTTAAACTAATCCATACCAATTGCTTTACATAAACCTGTGAGAAATCAAAAAAAGCAGTTGAGGTAGTATTATAAGATGCAGAATAAATATTCACCCAACCTATAACTACTAATGCTATGTATATAAAAATAGTTGGCCAATCAAATTTTGTTCCTTTTGATCCTAACATTAATAATTGATGTTAAATGTTTTTCCAGAATATGGTTTTTCATATTCCTCTAAAAGACTTCCGTTTAAAACATATGCTTCCATGTCTTTTCGAGTAATTTTTCCCTTTAAATATTTTTCAATCATAAGTCCTGCAATTCTTCCTGCCCAGCGAGAACCCCAATATCCATTTTCAACGATAACAGCTATTGCAATTTTCGGATTGTCTTTAGGTGCAAATGCAATAAAAATCGAATGATCTGTAAGTTGTACTCTTTTGCCGTCAATTTTAGTGAAATTCTCTGCAGTTCCCGTTTTTCCACATATTTCAATACCAGGAATTTGAATGTACTTTGCAGTGCCTTCATTGTATACATCAAACATGCCTTCAATAACAGGTTCGAAATATTGAGCGTCTATAGTAGTATTATATCTTTTGGTATATTTTGATGAAATAGTATCTATATTACTTATTTTTTTTAGAATGTGCGGTTTATAATACCAGCCTTTATTTGCAATAGCAGCTGTAAAATTAACCATTTGCATAGGAGTTAAAATGACTTCTCCTTGACCTATTGCATTTGATATAGTTGCTGTTGCATACCATTTATATTTAGGATATTTATACCACCTATTATAAAATTCTGAAGATGGAATTAACCCTTTTTTTCCTGGAGGTAAATCATAGCCTATGTAATTACCCAATCCAAAACTCTCTAAATGTTTTTTCCAATTATCAATTCCTTCCTGTGGACTTGGATATTTTTCAATACTTCGCTTATAAATAGTACAAAAATAACTGTTACAGGAATTAGCGATTCCTCCAATCATTGTTAATGGAGTATCATGGGGATGACAGCCTAACATTTTCTTTCCTCCATAATTATATCCATTATAACATGATATTTTTTCGGAACTATTTATGACTCCCTCTTGCATTCCTATTAAAGCAGTTAAAGATTTAAAAGGCGAACCAGGAGGGTATTCTCCTTGTAAAACTCGATCAAATAAAGGTCTGGAAATAGTATCGTACCATAGTTTTGTAAAATTTTTAGAACGCTCCCTACCAACTAATAATTTAGGATCGTAATTAGGTGCTGTTATCAATGCTAATATTTCTCCAGTAGTGGGTTCTAAAGCAACAATTCCACCTCTTTTATTAATTAATAATCGCTCACCATATTCTTGTAAAACTGCATCAATTGTAAGTGTAATGTCTTTTCCATTAATAGGTATGGTATCGTAAATTCCTTCTTTATAGGGTCCTATTTTCCTATTAAATCGATCCATTTGAAGATATTTGACGCCTTTTTCACCTCTTAAGACTTCTTCATATTCCATCTCTATTCCAGATTTACCAATTAAATCACCCATTAGATAATAAGGATTTTTTTTGATAATGCTTTGATTTACTTCAGCGATATAGCCAAAAACGTTAGCTGAATTGGATACTTGATAATCTCGTAAAGCTCTTTTTTGAATATAAAAACCTTTGTATTTCCACATTTTTTCTGATAGATACGCATATTCATCTTTTGTGAATTGAGGAACCACAACAGAGGGTAATCTTGGAGAGTAAGCTATTGCTTTCTCTAAAATTCTATCGTAATCTTCTAAGGTTATCTTTAATAAATCACAAAATTCTTGCTTTAAATTTGGATTTAGAGCTTCGGTATTTTTCGGAATTACCATTACATCATAAGATGGCTGATTCGAAACTAATAATTTTCTGTTTCTATCAAAAATAAATCCTCTTTGAGGAAAATCATATATTTTTTTTATTGCGTTATTCTGTGATGAAATTTGCGCAGAAGTGTCATAGACTTGAAGGTAAAAAAGTCGTGCCGAAATTAAGATTCCGGTACTAATAACAATAAGTAAAAATAGGTATTTTCTCACTTTGGTTTTTCGCTAAAAATAGTAATTGCACTTAATATGATAACGATACTAAAGATACTCGAAAATACCGTTGACTTTAATAATAATAATAAGTGATCTGTATTAAATGTTTCTAATGAAAATAATACAATATGATTAAAAAAGACCATCGATCCAACATAGATAAGTTGCTTGATGAAATCTGTATTACTTATTTTTATGGTATTGTATTCGTAGCTAATTCCAAATGAATATTTTAAAACCTGTGGTCGTATATAGGCTATAAAAACGCAAGCAGCTGCATGTATTCCTCCAGAATCTAAAAAAAAATCAATTGTTAAGCCTAGAATAAAACTTAAAAAAATTAATAAACTTTTATTACCTGTAAATGGAAAAACTATAATAAATAAGATATAAATATATGGATTTACATAACCTAAAAAATCGATGTGATTCAATAGTAAAACTTGTGTTAATACTAACAATATGAATCGAATGATGTTTTTGAAAATCTCGTTATTCAACATTTTCTAATCCTTTTTCTAAGTTGATGATTTCTTGTGAGTCTAAATTATCAATGATATATACATGTTGTAAATTCGTCATATCATTAAATAATTGAATATTTAAATTCTGTGAGTTTTTATCTTCGGTTAATTCAAAATCGATCACAGCCCCAATTAAAATCCCTTCGGGAAATATCGTAGATTTCCCTCCTGTAACAATAGTGTCTCCTATTTTTACTGGAGCCAATCTCGGGATGTCAATTAATTGAATAACATTAGGGTCTTCCGTATTCCAAACTAAGGAGCCAAAATGTTTTACATTTTTTAATTTCGCATTTATCTGACTATTAGTATTTAAAATTGACTGAATCGTTGCATATTTATTTGAAACATTATCTATGATCCCAACAATTCCTTTAGAAGTAATAACTCCTAGATCTAATTGTATGCTATCTCTTTCACCTTTGTCTATGGTAATTTTGTTTTTTGTTTTTGAAAATGAATTATTAATCACTTTTGCAGAAACAAAATAATATTTTGAAAGGATTGAATTGGTATCGATATTTTGATTGACTACTTTGCTCTTATAAGATTCTAATTGTATTCTAATCCTGGTGTTTTCATCTATTAAAATTTCATTTTCTTCTCTTAAATTAAAATAATTAGTAATTGAACTTTTAATAGTATAAATACCTCCAGTGATACTATTAGATGAGTTAACAAAATTATTTTTATGATAAGAATGAGACTGTATTGTTAGAAAAATTGAAATAGAGAACAAAACAATAAACAGCAGGAAATTTTTATTCCGAATTAAGAAAAATATAATCTGCTGCATAAGCGTTATTTATTTTAATTAAATATAATCAATTGATTATTATTTAATTAATACACTTTTAAATCTTGCTAAGTTTTTTAAACAGATACCTGTACCTCGAACTACAGCTCTTAAAGGGTCTTCTGCTATATAAACTGGTAAATCTGTTTTTTGAGACAACCGTTTATCCAATCCTCTAAGCATAGATCCTCCACCTGCTAGATAAATACCGGTGTTATAAATATCTGCTGCTAATTCTGGTGGTGTTTTCGATAATGTTTCCATTACCGAATCTTCAATTCGTAAAATTGATTTATCTAATGCTTTTGCAATTTCTCTATAGGAAGTTTGTACTTGTTTAGGTTTTCCAGTTAATAAATCACGTCCTTGAACAGGTAAATCTTCTGGAGGCAAATCTAAATCTTCAGTTGCAGCACCAATTTGAATTTTTATATTTTCAGCAGTACGTTCACCAACATATAAGTTATGTTGAGTTCTCATATAATAGATAATATCATTGGTAAAAACATCACCAGCAATTTTAACAGATTTATCACAAACAATTCCACCAAGAGCAATAACTGCGATTTCAGTAGTTCCACCACCTATATCTACAATCATATTTCCTTTGGGCTGCATGATATCAACTCCAATACCAATAGCAGCAGCCATAGGTTCATGAATCAAATAAACCTCTTTTCCGTTTACCCTTTCTGCACTTTCTTTTACAGCACGCATTTCCACAGCTGTAATACCACTTGGAATACAAATAACCATTCTTAACGATGGTGTGATCCATTTCTTCTTAAGCGCAGGTATGTCTTTAATGAACATATTGATCATCTGTTCACTAGCGTCAAAATCAGCAATTACACCGTCTTTTAGAGGCCTTACGGTTTCTATATTTTTATGGGTTTTACCTTGCATTAAATTTGCCTCTGTGCCTACCGCTATTATTTTTCTAGTGGTACGGTCCCTAGCAACAATAGAAGGAGCATCTACTACAACTTTATCGTTATGTATAATTAAAGTATTGGCAGTACCTAAATCTATTGCTATTTCTTCAGTTAAGAAGTCAAAAAATCCCATATGTTATGCTAGTGTATTGAAATTAAACATGTGCTTTACAAATGTAATAAAAATTAATGCTTAA
>CAJXVL010000047.1 GCA_913061205.1 uncultured Flavobacteriaceae bacterium
GATCTACACGTAAGGAGTCGTCGGCAGCGTCAGATGTGTATAAGAGACAGAAACTGATCCATATTTCCTAAAACCAAGTTAATTAGCCCTATGTTTTCTATATAATCAAAGATTCCGGCAAGAAATATTGCCCAAATCAAGACATTTCCTACTATAAAAAAAGATCTTTTAAACCAAAGAAGTGTGTTTAATTTATGAATTAAAATCGCCATAAGTAATGAATAAGCTATTGGAAATAAAAAATCGATCCCCAAACCCAAAGACACTGCTATTTTTCCTTTTTCTCCCCAAGAATTTAAATAAGATCCTGCGGTTTCTAAATCTCCTGCCAATTCAAAAGCAATAATTCCTCCAGAGCAGGTGTCATTTATTAAAAACTGATCTAAATATTGCAACACAGCAATGCACAAGACGACTAAAAATAAGAGAACTCTTGTCAATCTTATTTCTTGGTTTTTAGTTAGTGTTGAAAAAGGTGATGAAAACATGAATTAAATTCTATGAGACAATGGAAAGATACATATTTTTGTAAGATGGAAAAATCACTTTCATTTAAAAACATCAAAATTTCATACACAGATTCTGGAAAAGGACCTGTAGTGGTCTTATTGCATGGATTTCTAGAAAACAAGAGGATGTGGAAAGAGATTGTTCCTAAAGTTTCCAACACCAATAGGGTACTTGCAATAGACTTATTAGGTCATGGGCAAACAGATTGTTTAGGCTATGTTCATTCTATGGAGCTAATGGCTGATGAAGTTTTAGCTGTTCTAAAATTGTTGCGAATTAGAAAAATTACGATTATTGGGCATTCTATGGGTGGCTATGTTTCGTTGGCCTTGGCAGAAAAACACCCAGAAATGATTAGAGGACTGTGTTTGTTAAATTCTACAGCAAACTCAGATAGTACAGCACGAAAAAAACTACGCGCGAGAGCTAATAAAATGGTACAAGACAATTTTACCAATATGGTAAGAATGTCTTTTGTTAATTTATTTGAAGAAGAACGCAAATCATTATTTAAGTCTGAGATAGAAAATGCACTTAACAAAGCATTAAAAACCCCTTTGCAGGGCTATATTGCCTGTCAAGAAGGCATGAAGATTCGGCCAGACAGAACTAATGTTTTAAAAAATAATACTTTTAAAAAGCTGATGATTCTCGGCAAAAAAGACCCTGTTTTAAATAATAGTGATTCTCTAAAAGAAGCCAAGCAAACAAATTCTGAAATTGTGATGCTTTCTGGCGGACATATGAGTTATATTGAAAACAAAATCGATCTAATAACAGCCTTAAAGAAATTTATAAAACAGTGCCTGCAATAACAGAAGTATTAATATTATTCTTTATTTGTGAGCGCATTCCACCCTTGTGCTTTCAGTTCTAATTCTTGACCAGCTCTTGTTACTAAGTTTAGCCCAGCTACCTTGTCTGTAATATGACCAATAATAGACAAATGTGGATTGCCTTTTACCTTTTCAAAATCTGCAATAGGAACCGTAAATAACAACTCATAGTCTTCACCCCCACTCAAAGCTACCATGGTGCTATCTAAATCAAACTCTTCACAAGCAGAAATTACTTGTGGATCTAGTGGTATTTTATCTTCGTAAATTTTACATCCTACCTCACTTTGTGAACAGATATGCATAATTTCAGAAGATAATCCGTCAGAAATGTCTATCATAGCTGTTGGTTGTACATCCATTTCTTTTAAAAGTGTAGAAATGTCTTTTCTTGCTTCTGGTTTTAATTGACGTTCAATTAAATAGGTATAATTATCTAAATCTGGCTGATTTTTTGGGTTTACCTTAAATACCTGTTTTTCTCTTTCCAACACTTGTAATCCTAGGTATGCAGCACCCAAATCTCCTGAAACTACAATTAAATCTGTTTCTTTGGCTCCATTTCTATAGACAATCTCTTCTTTTGATGCTTTGCCAACAGCTGTTACAGAAATTAATATTCCTTTTGTAGAGGAGGTGGTATCTCCGCCAATTAGATCTATAGTATACGTTTCACAAGCTAACTGAATTCCGGCATACAGTTCTTCAATTGCTTCTAATGGAAAACGATTTGAAACCGCAATAGATACCGTAATTTGCTCTGCTACTCCGTTCATTGCAAAAACATCAGAAAGATTAACCACTACAGCCTTATAACCAAGATGTTTAAGAGGCATATAGCTTAAATCAAAATGCACTCCTTCAATTAACAAATCTGTGGTAATTAGTGTTTGCTTTTCTGAACTCTCTAGCACCGCAGCATCATCACCAACAGCTTTTACGGTTGTTTTGTGAGAAACCTTAAAATGTTTTGTGATGTGATTAATTAAGCCAAACTCTCCTAGTTCAGCCAATGACGTTCTTGATTGATTTTTATCTTCTAACATTTTGCAAAGATATACACATCTAGAAAATAAACCCTCCATCTTTTCTGCTATTATATTTTCTGCTATTTTAATGGCTGAATCTGTTACCTTTGATGAATGACCCCAAACTTATATGAAAAAAAAATTCGTTTTTTTTAGTATCTTTTTAATGGTATTTTATAGCTACGGGCAAACCCCTTGTGCTGGTGGCTATGCAGGAGAATATCCTTGTAGTAATTATGATTTACTTTCTCATATTCCTGTAAATACTTTGGCAAATACCTCAGGAAACCCAGAAGGGAGTGATATATGGGGATGGACAGACCCTAGCACAGGAAAAGAATATGCCATTGCTGCCATGACAAATAGCACCGCTTTTGTAGATGTTTCTAATCCAATCAATCCAATTTATCTAGGGAGAATGGATAGCCAAAATGGAAATACTAGCTATTGGAGAGATGTAAAAATTTATGACAATTACGCCTTTATTGTAGCAGATAATGTAGGTGATCACGGAATGCAAATTTTTGATTTAACAAGGCTAAGAGACATTACAAGCCCTGAAACACTAAGTCCAAATGTTGTTTACAATGACGTAACTAGTTGTCATAATATTGTGATTAATGAAGCTACTGCAGTAGCCTATCTTGTAGGGTGTAATAATTATAGTGGAGGACCTCATTTTGTTGATATTTCTAACCCTTTAAACCCAACAAGTTTGGGTGGATATTCTTTAGATGGATACACGCATGATGCGCAAGTAATTACTTATAATGGCCCAGATACTGCGTATACTGGAAAAGAAATCCTGGTAGGAAGTAATGCAAATAAAGTGGTAATTTTAGATGTTACAGACAAAAGTACTATTATAAAAATTGCCGAATTTGACTATCCTCAGATTGGCTATACACACCAAGGTTGGTTTACAGATGACCAACGCTATTTTTTATTAGGAGATGAAGAAGATGAACTAGACTTTGGCATCAATACAAGAACGCTTGTATTTGATTTTCTAGATCTAGACAACCCAACACAAATAGATACGTATTACGGAGCATCTAACGCAATAGATCACAACGGTTATACAAAAGGAAATGAGTTTTTTATGGCTAGCTATAGAGCAGGAATGCGAGTCTTAGACATCACCAATATTGGAGGCACAGACAATCAATTAACTGAAATAGGGTACTTTGATACCTACCCACAAAACAATGGAACTAATTTTAATGGTGCCTGGAGTGTTTATCCGTATTTTACTAGTGGAAATATTATTATTAATGATATAGAAAGAGGACTTTTTGTAATACGGAAATCTGAAACTTTAAATACAATTGAGGACCTCTACAAAAACAAATTTTCTATTTCTCCAAACCCAACAACTAACAATCCTGTTATTAAAGGAACTCAAGACTATCAAATCAAATCTGTGAGTGTTTTTAATATTTTAGGAAGAAGAATCTTCTTTAAACAAAATATTAATGATACTACGTTCGTTCTTCCTATAGAAAAAAACTCAAAAGGGGTGTATATTGTAAAAATAAATAATGCCATCTCTAAAAAACTAATTTTATATTAATTATGAAAAAAAATATTCTCGTAGTAAGTATCTTATTTTTGATTTTTTCCTGTAATAAATCAGAAATATATCAAAATATAACTCCTCCATTTGTGCTAGAGCCATGTAAAAACGGATTTGCGGGAGAATATCCTTGTAATAATTACGATTTAGTTGCCCATATTGATCTTGAGACTTTAGGGGGTACAGGTGCTTCAGGAAATGACTGTTGGGGTTGGACAGACCAATCAACAGGAAAAGAATATGCCCTTGTGGGTGTTAGCACAGGAACTTCTTTTATTGATATTTCTAATCTAGAAACACCTAAAATTATTGGCTTTTTACCAACACACACCTTTAGTAGTTCTTGGCGAGATATAAAGACCTACGGCAATTATGCTTTTATAGTAAGCGAAGCTTCTGGCCATGGAATGCAAGTTTTTGATTTAATGAAATTAGGCAGTACTTCTTCAGATTTGTCTCCAATAACTTTTACTGAAGATGCACACTATGATGGTTTTGGAAAAGCACACAATATCATAATAAATGAATCTAAAGGGTACGCATACGCTGTAGGAACAAATACGTTTAGTGGTGGACCTCATTTTGTTGATATATCAAACCCTTTAAATCCAACAGCTGCAGGAGGCTATGGTAACGACGCATACTCTCATGATGCACAAGTAATCACTTATAATGGTCCTGATTCGGATTATACAGGAAAGGAAATTTTAATAGGCAGCAATCAAAATGTAGTTGTTATTGTTGATGTAACAGACAAAACAAATCCTACACAAATTGCAACAATTAACTATCCAAACATAGGGTATACGCACCAAGGTTGGTTTACAGAAGATCTCAACTACTTTATCTTAGGAGATGAATTAGATGAACGTAATTTTGGAGGAAATACACGAAATATTGTGTTTAATTTTACTGACCTAGACAACCCTTCTCTACACATGGATTATTATGGTCCTACAACAGCTATAGATCATAATGGCTATACAAAAGGCAATGACTATTACCTGGCAAATTATTCTGCTGGAATTCGAATTATAGATATTACAAATATTAGCAACGAAACAATGACAGAAATAGGCTATTTTGATACCTATCCTTCAAATGACAATGCCTCTTTTAATGGGGTTTGGAATGTTTATCCCTACTTCTCTAGTGGAAATATTATTATAAGTGATATTAATAGTGGGTTTTATATCGTAAGAAAAAGCGAATAGTTACATGAAAAAATACCTGCTTTTTATCTCTATTCTAATTGCTTTTAGCTGCACAAAAACCGATTTAATTTTTAATTCAACCATCAGTCTATCAGACGGAACTTTAGAGCTTGCTCAAACTTTTGGTGGATCAAAAAACGATGTTGCAAAGTCTGTTGTTGCTACCTCAGATGGTGGGTTTGCTGTTCTTGGCTATACACAAAGTATGGATGGAGATGTGACTGGTAAAACAACTGAAAATTATGACTTTTGGGTACTTAAATTTAATTCAGAAGCACTTTTAGAATGGACTAAAACTTACGGTGGTTCTGGAGATGATAGGGGAAGTGATATTATTCAAACTACCGATGGTGGATTTGCTTTAATAGGCTATTCAAGTAGCATAGACGGAGATATTACGATTAATAATGGTAATAGAGATTTTTGGATGGCTAAATTAGACGCTACAGGAACTCTCTCTTGGCAAAAATCCTTTGGTTTTGTAGGAGCAGATGAAGGGATCTCTTTGCTAGAGACATCAGACAATCATTTCTTACTCTCAGGGGTTTTAGATGTTACCGCTTCTCAAGGAGAAGGAAATCTTGGTCGATTATCTACAAAACATGCTGGAGGGGATTATTGGTCAATTAAAATTGGGTCTTCAGGAGAATTAATTTGGTCACGTTTTTATGGGGGTTCTTTTACAGACAGTCCTGCTGGTGTTCTTGAAAACAATACCGGTGAATTTATAGTTGTTGGCGCATCAGACAGTAACGATGTAGATATCACAAACAACAAAGGGTCGTATGATTTTTGGATTGTGAAATCTGATGCAGGCGGAAATATAATTTGGGAAAAATCATTTGGTGGTTCAGAGATTGACGAAGCAAGAGGGATTGCTTCTTCTGGTGATGGTAACTATATTATTGTTGGAGATACACGTAGCAATCAACAAGACATCTCATTAAATAATGGCGCCGCAGATTTATGGATTATTAAAGTTTCTGACAATGGAGAGTTCTTATGGGACAGCGCTATTGGGGGCACTAATTTTGATGTTGCTAGATCTATAAATAGAACTTCTGACAGCGGTTTTGTAATCGCAGGAAGTTCTAGAAGTTCAGATGGAGATGTCGCTAAAAACCAAGGTCAAAATGATGCTTGGGTTGTAAAAATAAATACTGAAGGCCAATTAGTTTGGGAAACTACTGTTGGTGGTACTGATATAGATTTTGCATACGATGCTGTTCAATTAAATAACGGAACAATTATTGCTGTTGGAGAAAGCAATAGTTTAGATGGAGACATCACAGAAAACAAAGGGTTTACAGATCTATTAATCATAAAAATAAAGTAGTATGAAAAAGTGTTTTTTAGCGGTTATCTGTCTTGTTTTGATACTAAATAGCTGTAGTAAAGACAACGATATTTCTCAAGAATCTGTTGGTATTACACTAAATTTTAATCATTCTTGGGAAGGTACTGAAGTAACAAATGTTGACTTTGATGACTTAAAGTTTACCAATGAAAAGGGGGATTTACTAAGTATTAAGCTTCTACGTTATTTAATTTCTGAAATAATCTTAACTCATGAAAGTGGTGTTATTACTGTTCTTGAGGATTATAACCTTGTAGATGTTACCAACAACGAAGGCTTATCTTTTACAACAACTGAAGCTATAATACCAGGAGAGTACACTAGAGTTACAGTCAGGTTTGGTTTTAGTGATGCTAATAATATTGATGGAGCATATCCAGATTTAAATACTGCTAATTTTAATGTTCCCGGACTCTTAGGAGGTGGATATCATTTTATGCAGTTTGATGGAAAATATATAAATAGTAATACGCTAGAAGCTCCTTTTAATTATCACGTCATTAGTGCTATAGATCCAACAAACGTTGATGATCCCGTAGACACTTCATTTACATTAAATATTGGCCCTGTAACAGTTGGTGGAAGTACAGCCATAGATATAGAAATGGATATTTCAGAATGGTTTAAAAATCCTAATACATGGAACTTAAATGAAAAAGATGTAAATTTAATGGGCGACTTTGACAGTCAATTATTAATGAATCAAAACGGTGCTTCTGTATTTAGTTTGGTAGATATTACTCAATAAAATGAACGCAAAATTTCTTCTAGTTTGTATCACAGGATTCTTTTTTCTATCCTGCTCAAATTCAGATTCTGACACTGAAGAAGCATATACTCCTGTTCCTTACTCGTTACAAATACCACTATTATTTCAGGATAAATTAATCGCTCCGCTACTATCAACTAATAACCCACTAACAGAAGAAGGTGTTGCCTTAGGAAAGAAATTATTTTTTGACACTAAGCTGTCTGGAAATAACACACAGGCTTGTGCTTCGTGTCATAAACCGCAAAATTCATTTACGGATAACAGACGTTTTAGTGAAGGAATAGATGGCGTGTCCGGAAGTCGTAATTCTATGCCCTTATTTAATTTAGCTTGGAATTTTAGTGATCGGTTTGCTTGGGACGGAAAAGAATTAGGGCTAGAAAAACAGGCCTTAGAGCCTATAAAAAACCCAATAGAATTGCATAGTAATTGGGCTGACATAGCAAACAAATTGAAACAAGACCCAGAATACCCTACCTTGTTTTTAAGAGCTTTTGGAACCTCAATCATAGATTCTAGTTATGTAACAAAAGCAATTGCTCAGTTTGAAAGAACACTCATCTCTGGAAATAGTAAATTTGATCAATACCTACTTGGAAATGCCACTTTAAGTCTTGGAGAACTGAATGGTTTCACTATTTTTATGAGCGAAACTAAAGGCGATTGCTTTCATTGTCATGGTAGCGATAACAATCCTTTATGGACAGATAATGATTTTCATAATAACGGACTTGACGCAACCTTCACCGATCTTGGTTTAGGAACTGTGACTGGAGACCCAAACGACAATGGTAAATTTCGTTCACCCTCCTTAAGAAATCTTACTTTTACAGCACCGTACATGCATGACGGACGTTTTACAACTTTAGAAGAGGTCATTAATCACTACAGTGAAGGATTGCAGTTTTCTTCTACAATAGATCCTTTAATGAAAAAAGTTGGCCAAGGAGGGATACAACTAACTTCTCAAGAAAAATTAGACTTAAAAGCTTTTTTACTCACATTAACAGATCTTGAATTTATTAACAACCCTGATTTTCGTAATTAATAGATTTCATTGATTTTTCCATAGATCAATATAATGAAAGCATCACTGGTCATTTTAGACTTATATCGTATCTTTGCAATCACAATTTAGATTTAATCTATTTAAAGTTATGATAAAGGTTTCAAACACAGCAAAACAAAAAGTTATCCAATTAATGACGGATGATGGCTTTGATGCTACAACAGACTTTGTGAGAGTTGGTGTAAAAAGTGGAGGTTGTTCTGGTCTCTCCTATGACTTAGACTTTGACAATAAACAGCAAGAAAACGATAAGGTTTTTGAAGACAATGATGTTAAAATTATTGTAGATAAAAAAAGTTTCTTGTATTTGGTGGGAACTACCTTAGAGTTTTCAGGAGGATTGAACGGAAAAGGATTTGTTTTTAACAACCCAAACGCCAACAGAACTTGTGGCTGTGGAGAAAGTTTTTCATTATAATTGATAACTGATAATTGAAATGAGTAAGTACACAGAAGATGATTTAAGAGAAGAGTTAAAAACCAAAGAATACGAATATGGTTTTTATACCGATATAGAAAGCGAAACCTTTGCTAAAGGATTGAATGAAGATGTTGTTCGTGCAATTTCTAAAAAGAAAAACGAGCCAGAATGGATGACTAAATGGCGTTTAGATGCCTTTAAAATTTGGTCTAAAATGGAAGAACCTGAGTGGGCTAACGTAAACTATAAAAAACCTGAATTTCAAGAAATTGCTTATTATTCTGCTCCAAAACAAAAGCCTAAACTAAATAGTATTGATGAAGTTGATCCAGATTTACTAGCAACTTTTGAAAAATTAGGCATCTCCTTAGAAGAACAAAAAAGATTAGCAAATGTTGCTGTAGATATTGTAATAGATTCTGTTTCTGTTGCCACTACTTTTAAAAAGACACTTGGCGAAAAAGGCATTATTTTTATGCCTATTTCTGAAGCTATACAAGAACACCCAGAGTTGGTTAAAAAATATCTTGGAACTGTTGTTCCTACTTCAGATAATTTTTATGCAGCTTTAAATTCTGCTGTTTTTTCAGATGGTTCATTCTGTTATATTCCAAAAGGCGTTCGTTGCCCTATGGAGCTATCTACCTATTTTAGAATTAATGAAGGAGGAACCGGTCAGTTTGAAAGAACACTTGTAGTTGCAGACAAAGGAAGCTTTGTTAGCTACCTAGAAGGCTGTACTGCTCCAAGTAGAGATGAAAATCAATTACATGCAGCAGTTGTTGAACTAATTGCAATGGATGATGCTGAGATTAAATATTCTACTGTTCAAAACTGGTATCCTGGAAACAGCGAAGGAAAAGGTGGTGTTTTCAATTTTGTAACCAAAAGAGGTTTGTGTGAAACCAATGCAAAAATATCCTGGACTCAAGTAGAAACAGGATCTGCAATTACCTGGAAATATCCAAGTTGTATTTTAAAAGGAAACAATTCTGTTGGAGAGTTTTACTCTATTGCTGTGACAAATAATTACCAGCAAGCAGATACTGGGACAAAAATGATTCACCTAGGGAAAAACACAAAGTCAACTATTATTTCCAAAGGAATCTCTGCCGGAAAATCACAAAATAGTTATCGTGGTTTGGTACAAATAAATTCAAGAGCAGAAAACGCTAGAAACTTTTCACAATGTGATAGCTTATTAATGGGTAATGAATGCGGTGCTCATACATTTCCTTATATAGAAGTAAAAAATAAAACAGCGCAGGTAGAACACGAAGCAACTACAAGTAAAATTGGAGAAGAACAATTATTTTACTGCAATCAAAGAGGTATTGATACTGAAAAAGCAATTGCTTTAATCGTAAACGGTTTCAGTAAAGAAGTGCTAAACAAACTTCCTATGGAGTTTGCTGTTGAAGCACAGAAGTTATTAGAGATTAGCCTTGAGGGTTCTGTAGGATAAGTATAAATAACGCTTAAGGTTAAAACCATAGGCACATAGTGTAAAGAAATGTTAAAAATAGAAAATTTACAAGCAAGCATAGATGATAAGTCAATCTTAAAAGGATTGAATTTAGAGGTAAATGCAGGTGAAGTCCATGCAATTATGGGACCGAATGGAGCTGGAAAAAGTACGCTAGCGAATATTATTGCAGGAAAAGAAGAATATGAAGTAAGTCAAGGGATCATTGAGTTAAATGGAGAAGATATTAGCGAGTTAGCCCCTGAAGAAAGAGCACACAACGGAGTCTTTTTATCGTTTCAATATCCAGTTGAAATCCCTGGAGTTTCTGTAACTAACTTTATTAAAACTGCCATCAACGAAAATCGTAAAGCGAAAGGCTTAGAAGACATGCCTGCAAAAGACATGTTAAAGATGATTCGTGAGAAATCTGAGCTCCTAGAAATTGATCGTAAATTCTTATCTCGTTCTTTAAACGAAGGGTTTTCTGGAGGAGAGAAAAAACGTAACGAAATTTTTCAAATGGCAATGTTAGAACCTAAACTAGCCATCTTAGATGAAACAGATTCTGGTTTAGATATTGATGCTTTGCGCATTGTTGCAAATGGAGTTAATAAATTAAAATCAAAAGACAATGCTGTGATAGTAATTACACACTACCAACGATTGTTAGAATATATTGTTCCAGATTTTGTTCATGTATTACATGATGGTAAAATAGTTAAAACCGGAGATGCTTCTTTAGCGCTAGAATTAGAAGCTAAAGGGTATGATTGGATCAAGGAAGAAATGATATCATAAACCATTAATATGGATTTAAAAGAAAAAATAGTTTCCTCTTATGTCGCTTTTGAAGACGGCGTAAATATCAACTCTGATATTCATGAGATTAGGACAGAAGCATTTCAAAACTTTGAAAAGCTAGGCTTTCCATCAAAAAAACTAGAAGCATGGAAGTACACCTCTCTAAATGCTATCTTAAAAGAAGATTATAGTATTTTTCCAGACAATGAAAAAACCATCAATCTAGCTGATGTAAAACAGTATTTTATTCATGATATAGATACTTATAAAGTAGTCTTTATTGATGGAAAATACAGTTCTTTTTTATCAGAAACAACACATGATAGTATTGATGTTTGTTTAATGTCTTCGGCTTTAACCAAAGCAAAATACAAGCCTGTCATAGAAAACTATTTCAATAAGGTAGCTAAACAAGATAATTTAACTTCATTAAATACTGCCTTTTCTAAAGAAGGTGCCTACATACATATTCCTAAGAATACTGAAGTTGAAAAACCCATTCAAATTATCAATTTTACTACTGGCTCTGAAGCTGCCACTATGTTGCAGCCAAGAAACTTAATTGTAGTAGGTCAAAACGCACATGTTCAAATTATTGAGCGTCATCAAAGTTTAACCGAAAATGCTGTACTAACAAATGTTGTTACTGAGGTTTATGCAGACAGACATGCTACTGTTGATTATTACAAAATACAAAATGATCACATTGCTGCTTCATTGGTAGACAATACCTATATAGAACAACAATCTAACAGTATTGTATCTGTCCATACTTTTTCTTTTGGTGGTAATATTACAAGAAACAATCTAAACTTCTATCAAAAAGGAGAACATATAGACTCTATTTTAAAAGGGATAACGATAATTGAAGGGAAACAACATGTAGACCATCATACATTAGTTCATCATATAGAGCCAAACTGTGAAAGTCATCAAGATTACAAAGGTATTTTTGATGAGCGCTCTACAGGTGTTTTTAATGGGAAAGTGATTGTTGAAAAAGAAGCTCAGAAAACCAATGCATATCAGAAAAACAATAATGTTTTAGTAAGCGATCGCTCTACTATAAACGCCAAGCCTCAATTAGAAATTTTTGCAGATGATGTCAAATGTTCTCATGGTTGTACCATTGGTCAATTAGATGAACAAGCTTTGTTTTATATGCAACAGCGTGGAATTCCAAAAAAAGAAGCAAGAGCTTTGTTGATGTATGCTTTTGCTAATAACGTTCTTGAAAGCGTTAAAATTCCTGAAGTTAAGGAACGAATTACAAAATTAATTGCTACGAAATTAAATGTAAATATTGGTTTTAACATCTAAAACTAACTGTAATAACAAAGACAAAACAGGCGATTATGCCTGTTTTTGTGTTTTAATATAGTTCTAAATAATCCAATGCCAAAGTAGAGGGTGTTCTTACTCCTAAAATAAAAACTTTTTTCAACTAAAAGAAACTCAGGTGTGTGATGTCCATCTAACATTCCACAACTTATACATTTAATGACTTTCTTCCTAAAAATAAAGTCGAAATCCTTTTTAATAAAAAAAATAAAAATCTTCTGCGCAGTTATAACATCATTTTATAAAGAGGCCACTCGTTCTAATTAAAACTCATTTATATAAACATAGTAATCTCTTTTTAACTTAATCAGTATAAAAATTATGTGTTAATTTTTAATAATAATAAAACATGGAGTAAGCAATCAACAATAATTAATTAGACACTATTTTAAATTAAAAAACCTCTTCAAATGAAGAGGTTTTTTAGTTTAGTTATCTACTTATTAATTGTTTATAATTATTTTTTTAGTGGTTGACCCTTTGTTACCTCTAATAATTAAAATATAGGTAGCGTTTGCTAGACGTGAAACATCGATTATAGTTTCAAGTCCCGCAGAGCTTAGATCGACTCTATGAACGGTTCTACCATTTAAATCATACATAATTGCTTCCTTAAGTTCTAAATATCTTGGATTACTTAAGTATACCTTATCAACTGCAGGATTAGGGTACAACACTAGTGATCCAAAGTCTGGCAGTTCATCAGAACTTGCAGTCAAATCTATTACAAATTCAGGAATCTCTAGAGAACCAACATTCCCTGCTGCATCAGTTACAGATACTGTTATTCCATTATAGATACCTGGACCTAACTCGTTAAAAGTTATAACCTGATTTGTCCCTGTTGTTGCATCTGTAGTCGATGAGAATGCTAAATTACTACTGATAAATCCTACTTCACTAGTAGTAAACACATAACTAGGAGTCGTGTTATTAGACGGCGTTTCAATAGGGGTCACCTCTGTCAATACTGGAGCAGTTGTATCTACTACGTTTACTATTCGTGTCGCTGTAGCTGTATTTCCTGCTGCATCTGTAGATGTATACGTAACTGTGTAAGTTCCTACTGTTGAAGTATCAACTGTACTTGTAGAAGTAACCGTTACATTTCCAGAGAGGTCTGTCGCTGTTGCACCTGCATCGGTGTACGTAGCTCCTAACTCAACCGTGGCTGGGTTATCTCCTGTTACAGTAATTGCTGGAGCAGTTGTATCAACTACGTTTACTGTTCGTGTCGCTGTGCCTGTATTATTCGAAGCATCTGTAGATGAATACGTAACTGTGTAAGTTCCTACTGTTGAAGTATCAACTGTACTTGTAGAAGTAACCGTT
>CAJXVL010000048.1 GCA_913061205.1 uncultured Flavobacteriaceae bacterium
TGTAAATTGCTACTGAAACTTTACATAATGAAAAAACTACTCTACCTTTTTTTAGCAATTACCTTCATTGGGTGTTCATCCGATGACAATTCAAATGAAGATCCGTCAAATCAGCTATTTTTAGACATTTATGATGGTATCGTTTGGAAATCAGAATCACAATCGAACAATTCGATCAGTAAACGGACCTTTTCAAGCGATCCTTCCAGCCTTGAAGCATATGATGATGGATCTTGTTATGATATTATCTTTGGAGAACCTTATCCGTTTACAGATGACGGAGTTGTAGTGGGAGAAATTACTTATACTATTCAAAGTGAAGGTGATAATAGCTTAGTTCTCTTAGGTCAATTTGTTGATAATGAAGGAAGTTTAGGTAATAGAACCTTAACCATAACATTTACTTTAAGTAGTGGCGGAAATACTATGTTAGTTGAATCTTCTGTCTCTGATCAAAATGAACCACCACCAGCCGAAACTTATACCATAGCTCCAGATGAGTTTCCTTGCAATTAGAAAAATTATTTCTACTATTGCTTTTAGGCTTTACATTAGTTGGTTTTAGCGAAACCGCAGAAATACCTGACCCTAATTTTGAAGATGCCTTAAAAGATTTAGGCTTTGATATTACTCCAATTAATGGTTCAGTACCAACAGCTAATGTTAGTGGGGTAAATCTTCTAGAAGTTAGTAATAAAAATATTTCATCTTTAATTGGAATCGAAGCTTTTACTTCCTTGAATTATTTAAGTTGTAATGAGAATCAATTAACAAGTTTAGATCTGAGTTATATTATAATAGATATTCAGTAGTTACAAAATTAGATACTTTGGATTCTAAAAGATTCTCTATGATTTTTTTGTTTTTAGGACTATTTTTTGCCGCGACAAATGTTCTTATCGAAAAAGATCGCAACGCATCATATACACTCAATGTACTCACTGCAGAATTTTTCCTTCCGGCAAATGGATAAACATCAGGACCTCTCTGGCAAGCACTATTAAGATTCACTCTACAAACAAGGTTGGCTAGTGCATCTATTAGTGGTCCCAAATCGTCAATATTTTCTCCAAAAAGACTTACCTGTTGACCATAATTAGATGCAGCCATATCATTTAAAGGCATATCTATATCAGTGTAGGGGATAATTGGTATAATTGGGCCAAATTGTTCTTCATGGAATAATCTCATTTTATTATTTACTGGATAAAGAACAGCAGGAAAAGAAAAATTATCGGATAGTTCACCTCCTTTTTTATTGATCACTTTAGCTCCATATTTAGAAGCATCACTGATTAATTCTTGAATATATTCAGGTTTCGATTTTTCTGGTAAAGGAGTTAAAAAAGTGTCTTCCCAAGGCATTCCAAATGCAAGATTATCAACGGCTTTTGTAAAAAGTTTATTGAATGAATCAACTATAGACTCATGGACATACAAAACCTTTAAAGCGGTACAACGTTGTCCATTAAATGACAAGCTACCAGAAATACATTCTTTAACAGCATGTTCTAAATCGGCATCTGGCAGTATAATGCCCGGGTTTTTAGCTTCCAAGCCTAAGACCAATCGGAGTCTATTTTTATTGGGGTGTAAATCTTGCAGTGATACTGCAGAAGAACTATGCCCAATTAATGCCATCACATCTATTATTCCAGTTTTCATAATAGGAGATGCGATACTTCTTCCTCTTCCAAAAAGTATGTTTACTACACCTGGAGGAAAACTTTCTTGAAAAGCTTTTAATAGGGGGGTAATAAGTAGAACACCAATTTTTGCGGGTTTAAATATAGCTGTATTACCCATGATAATTGCAGGTATTAGTAGGCAAAAAGTCTCATTCAAGGGGTAATTATAAGGGCCAAGACATAAAACAACCCCAATTGGGCCTCTCCTTATGTGAGCTAATACACCATCTTGACTATCAAACTTTGCTCCTTTACGATCAATATTTTTATAGGCCTCAATGGTATTTATAATATAATCTATGGTTCTATCAAACTCTTTATAGGAGTCTGTTTTATTTTTACAAATTTCCCACATTAGAAGTTTAACAACTTCTTCTCTGTGTAATTTCATTTTTTCAACAAAAATCTCCATACATTTCAAGCGATCAGATACCGACATTGTTGGCCAGGCACCTTTCCCTCTATTGTATGCTTTATTTGCAGATTCGACGGCTTCTAATGCGGTTTCTTCTCCCATATCAGGAACAGTTCCTAAAAAAGTAGGGCCAATTTCTCCTTGATTATTAGGAGTTTTAATTACAGAAAAGACCTCCGTTGTATTTCCTTCCCATTTCCTCAACTCACCGTTGATTAAATAATGGTTACTGTGATGAGGTTTTATCTTAAATTTTTCAGGGATAGCTTTCTTATTCATAGGGGTAAAATTTAAATCGTAAAAGTATTAATTAATTCTTTATAATATGTAATGTAGCGGTTGTTAATAATATAGTGCTGTCTTGCTTTACTTGTAACCAATGGGTTGCATGGCAAGTTTTGGTGCTCTGTCAACGGTATAAAGACCCCAGTGTTTTTCTGGTTCTTTAGGATCGTCAGATCCTTTCCAAGGTTCATCAAAAGCCTCAAAAACAAAGGTGAGTATGCTTTGAGAAGTACTCCAATGCGAGAGTGCTTTGTAGTAAATTTTTTGGACATCATCATTCACGTTATCTTGTGGGATTCCATATCCATTGGATTCAGTGGCCCAACCTGCTTCTGTAATTACAACCAGTTTATCGGGATATTTATTGGCCACGTTATCATAATTTTGCTTTGTAAATTCCATCCCTTCATGAATGGTCTTATGCTCCCAAACAGGATAGGTATGAATCGAGATAAAATCTACCTCATGGGCCAATTGCTCAAGTTTGTCAAGCCATGGAGCATAATTTTCACAAAAAGTGACGGGTTGTTTTGCACCTGCCTTAACATATCTTACATAAGAAATAACAGCCTCTACAGATACCAGATGATCTGTCCAATCTACGCAAGCTTCATTACCTACAGAGAGTGAAAAAATAATATCAGGATGTGTGTTTGCCAAGGTAATAAGGGCATCCATTTGCTGGAGGTTTCTTTTTTTATTTTTGGATAATTGCTCCAAAGCATAAGAACCTCCCCATGGGCAATTTACGTTGTTTTCTTCAGCTTCGATATAGGCTCCTAACATGACCTTCAAGGTCATTTTTTCATCTTTTATAACCTCCAACACAGTTTTTGAATGCGCATCACAGCTATAAAGCCTGATGTATTGCCATTGTTTTTCGATAATTAGCAAATCTTCTTTAACTTGTTTGTAAGTAGGATATAAGTGTCCGGGACGTTGCCCATGCCTATATCCAGAATAACAAACTGCCAATCCTTTCTGTACCGCAAAAAATTCTGTATAATCCATAAGCTAATCTAAAAAAAATACCTTAGAATTTTAAATTTTCGTCTTTGTCCCAAAGTCCCCAATATGCACCAACATCTCCTTCTGCGTCTACTTTCCAGGATTCATCAAAAGAAGAGAAATAAAATAGTTCTATATCATCTTGTTTGGACCAGTTTTGAGCATTGATAAAATATCGCAGAGCATTCTCATAAGACGGGTGTGCTCCCTCTAATGAGGGTCCCTGGCTTGGCCAACCTGTCTCGGTGATGATTACTTTTTTACCCATACCCACAGCTTTTGCATGATGAAACATTTGTTTCATGTAAACCAGTGAGTATTCTAAGCTACAACCTTCCCAGTATGGATAACAATTGGCTAAAATAACATCACATGCTTGGGTTATTTTTGGACGGTCAGAGAATTCATAATATGCATCCACATACCCAACCGGAATCTCAGGAATAGCTTTCTTTACATGATGTATGAAATCTAGCAGTTCTTCTTCCTTTAAATCTTTACGGTACATCACTTCATTACCTACGGCTGCTACATCTACAAGCCCTTCTTTGCCAAGCGTTATTAAGGTTTCAATTTCTTTTCCATTGGTTTTTGGGTCATCTCCAAGCCAGGCACCAACCAAGGTTTTTAATCCGTATTCTTTTGCAAGTCTTGGAATTTGCTCATTTCCTTGAGTACATGAGAAGGTTCTTATCCATTTGGTATAAGGTGCAATAAGCTCTAATTTTCTTCTAATTTGAGCCTCAGAGATAGGATCTCCTGGTTTTTGTCCTTCCTCATAGGGGCTAAAACAAAGTCCGTGCATTCCTGACTTTAGTAAAGATTGACTCATTTGTTGGAGTTCTGTTTTACCCAATTTATTGGTATCTAAACCTAATAATGATTTTTGTTTTTCTTTTCTATAAGACATTAATTACTCTTTAAAATAAATATTTTTTTATTCACTTTTTCGTTTGGCCAAAGTGGCAGAAATTTCTTTAGATTTTTCTTCAGTAATGCTGTAATTGCGCATTACAAACAAGGCCAAGATAGTTCCTGCCATAGGAAAAAAGCAGAAGAATGCATGCAACGCGTCTACTGCAGATTGCTGTTCTATGGCCGTAAGATCAGGATTAAAACCTACTACGGTTATAATAACCCCACTAAGAGCACCTGCAATTCCGAAGCCTACTTTAACCATCCACCAATAGATGGCTCCAAAAATACCTTCTCTTCGTTTTCCTGTATTAATTTCATCAACATCAATCACATCTGCTGTCATAGACATCATTATGGTAAACAAGCTTCCAATCCCAAAGGAGAAAAACGGCAAGGCTATAATATACATCCATGGTTTTCCTGGAATAAATAAAAAGTATAACATTATGTATCCTATCAAAGAGATAGATTGTGATACCATAAAGGCTTTTTTCTTACCCAATTTTTTTGACATCCATGCCACTGTAGGAATCACAATAAAGGTGGTTCCTAAAGCGCCCAAACATCCAAACATAGATACCCAAATACCACTTGCACCGGCGTCTCCATTAAATAGTTTGTATACAATTACAAAAAAGGTTAGTGCTGCAACAGTGTTAAAAGCATTGAATATTAAAAATGTTGCTCCGCATAATTTTCTAAAATCTTTTATTTTAAAAGCCTCAGAAAAGCTTTCAAAAATCTTCTTTAGACTACTTCCTATGTTGGCAGTGTTTAAGGGTTCATAGTCCTCCTCTAAAGTAGATTTACTCTTTATAAATATAGCGGGTACAATAGCACAAAGGGCACACGGTATGGCCACCCAAATCGCTAACTCTCGTACGGCTACATCTGCAGATGGAAACCAACTCTGGTCATACATGATGATCCAAAATAGGGGTGCAATTACCCAAGCCCACTGACCAATCCATTGCGAGATGGCCATGATATTTGTTCTTTCATGGAAATCGTCACTCATTTCATATCCCATGGCTACGTAGGGAACACTAAAAATGGTAAGCCCAACGTAGAATACCAAAGACCATAAAAAGAAGTACCAAAAGTTATACTCTACACCATCCACCTTGTAGAGTTGCCACATAAAAATGTAGGCAAGCCCCATTATTAGGCCACCTATTATAACATATTGTCTGCGTCTTCCCCATTTAGATTTTGTATTGTCTGATATGAAGCCCATTATAGGATCTAAAAAGGCATCAAAAATTCTTGGAAAAAGAAACACCAAAGACCACATCCAGCCAGAAAACCCGAGGTCTTCTACTAATACGATCATAAATATTCCTAGTATGGCTGGGAACATTTGATTTGCCAACATACCAAAGCCAAAAGCAATCTTTTGCCCCATAGGTACTTTGTTGGTTTTGATTGAATTACTCATATTTTTTTGTTAGTTAGTTATTACTATTGTTTGAATTGCCTGTGGGCTTATCAAAATTTGTTTAGTTGTCATAGCGGTTTTTAGTTCAAAAAATTTGGGTTCCATACCTTCGTTGAAAATAACGACAGCAGTTGATCCATCCGGATTTTTAGCGGCTGCCACCATTAAATCTGTATCACTGGATTTTGCGCTTATAACCTCTGCTCCAGGACGAATGTATTTGCTAAAATGTGCCATTATGTAATATAGGGGCGTATAGTAAACCTCATCTGTTTTTGGATCAACAATTACGGGTGCCACACACCAATTTTTAAACCAATTTGGTCCTCCTTGACGGTCTAAAACCATGTTCCAGTCTACCCAGCCATCTACCCAGTTGTTTAGACATCCAATAATATCTCGTGCATATCTATTTGCAGGGGCATATTTTGGGTGAAGGTATTTTTTGTCCTCTTCACGCCAGTCATACCCCCAGTCTGTAGATTCCTTTTTCCAGTACCACTTATCGTCTTTCCAGACAGGAACCTGAGAATCTATACAAGCCTCGGTCTGAATCAAGTATTTGTTTGGTGCTTTTTGATGCGCATATTGTAGTGCTTCAGGGAAATAATCATAGGTGCTCTCATACCAATGAATAGCAGTTCCGTCAAAGTATTTTGAGGAGGCTTGGTCTTTGTACATTACATCTACCCATTCTTTGATTCCCTCACGATTTTGATCATAGCCAAGTAGTACCAGGTCGCCTTTTCCATCAGCCTTAAGTTTTGGTCCTAAAAAATTCTGAACAAAATCTGTCATTTCATGAGGTGAGAAGTGCATGCTTTCCCAGTTTCCTCCATTTCCGTGAGGTTCATTTTCTATGGTGAAACCCCAAATATCAATTCCTTCTGCTTTGTAGGCATCTGTGTATTTTGAAAAAAACAAGGCCCACGTGTCATAATATTCTGGAAGCAGCTTACCTCCAACCCAGTGGTTGTTGTCTTTCATCCAGGGCGCAGCTGTCCAGGGCGATGCAAATAATCTAAATCCATCTTCACTTGTTTCTAATGCTCCTTTAATCATTGGTATTAAGTCTTGCCTGTCTTCATCTATAGAGAAATGTTCTAAATTTTTGTCTCCCTCAACGGGGGTATAAGAATAATTAGACAAAGAAAAATCACAAGAATTCATGTGGGTGCGTGTCAAAGAATAGTTGGCACCTTTTCTACTAAAATAAGCCTCTAAAATTTCGGTTCTAGTCTCAGGACTCATTTGGTTTAATAGATGTGCAGATGCTTCAGTAAAGGCTCCTCCAAAGCCTGAGATTGTCTGAAATTTTTTCTCAAAATCCAATTGTACCAACGAGGGGGTAAGCTCAGAGTTAAAGTTGCTGCGCTTTGTAAGCTGGTTTCCACTTTGTGAGGTCTCAAAAACAGTTATAGTTTCTTTTGGTGAATTCATACAAGCTGTAATTGTAATTAGGATACTTATTAATAGAATACTTTTAAACTTCATGTTTGTATGTTATTTTTTTTGAGCTTTCATTGAAAAATTTAAAAATTTCTCTTTAATCACTTCATAGGTTTGTTTTTTGGCTCGGTTGATGTCTACTATACCCCAATACTCCTCATTGGGTGCTCCATCATAAGGAACACCACTGCTGTTTGGAGCCCAACCCCCTAAATCTTGCACAGCAGGGTTTCCTGCTTTCCATAAACCGTCTGTAAATGAGAAAATAAAAATCCCACAAGCCACATCACTTTGTTCCAAAACAGCATCAATTATTTTTCCATTAGCTACAGCTTGTGCCCGTTGGTTTTCTCCTTGTTTGAATCCGTCTTTTTCAATTTTCATGTAGCTATCTGCTCCTGCCTCCGAGAGGTAAACAGGTTTATCGCTTACTTTTTCCCACTCTCTAAATATGGACTGAGGCTGATCCCATCTGTAAACATTTAATCCCCACATATCAATATGCGGGTTTGATGCAAGTGCTTGTTTATCTGGCATGTCTCCATGGACTGTTGCAACAGGATGGGCAGGATCTGTGTTATGGATTAAGTCTGTGGCCTGGCTCAGGGCGTTGTACCAGTTTTGAATATCGCCATCAAACCATTCTGGGTGGTAGTTATATTCGTTACCCAGCTCCCAAATTAGAATAGCGTTATGATCCTTGTATTTTTCGATGTATTGTAAAAAACTACCCGAAAGAATATCAAAAAAACCATTTTGGTTGTATCCAAAACCAATAATGAGCTTGATTCCTGCAGCATCAATTTTATCTAAAATTTCTATATCATCTATTGGGGCATATACACGAATGGTATTGATTCCTGCTTGGCTCATTAATTTTAAATCCTGATCAATGCTATTAAAACTTCGCGTAGTTTCTCCTTTTGGTACAGGGTGGTAACAAATCCCTTTCATAAAATAAGGCTGGTTGTCTATCAGAAGCTGTTTGCCAGATATTTCAATATTCTGCGCATAAAAGGGCGAGAAGACAAAGGTCATCGATACAAGAAAAATTATAACTAGAGGTATTGATTTCATAGGGCTTTAGTTTTCGTTGTATGTTACTGCAGATTTTGGTATGACAACTTCTTTCATAAGTAGGGTTAGATTTCCTTCAAAAGTTTTTTTGATTGGGTTTCCGCCTCTGGTAAGTCCGTTAAAAACTCCTTTTTCAACCAAGGGCCACAATGCATATTTTGCATGACCATCAAGGGTCAATAGGCCAAAATGATTTTCGGAGCCATTTCGATTATTTGGGTCTTTCCACTGTTCATCGAATGCCTCAAAAAAGAAACAAGAAATATTATTTTTAGCACTCCATTCTCGCATTAGTTTGTAATACAATGCTTGTTTGTACTGATCTGCAGCACTAGAGCCGTTTGAACCATAAAATCCATGAGAGCTAGTTGCCCAGCCAGTTTCTCCAATATGAATAGGTTTGTCTATACCTAATGATGTAGTGTACTTCTTGACGCTTTGATATTGATCTACGGCATAGTTTAGCGCACGCTGCATGGCAGCTTCAATAATTTCATTTTCTGAGCCAGAAGGTTCCTGTTGTGGAACCAACCAAAAATTGGCATTGTAGTGCGTATCATGAAAGGGGTACGTATGCACAGAAATATAATCAACGGTGGCAATGAGTTTTTCCAGATCTTCATTTTGGTACTCTGGGCTCCCTCCACCCCAAGATGCGAAATTGTCTGAACTAGTAATCCATAGTGACTTAGGAAGGTTGCCTTTTGCTTTTTGTTCTTGTAAATAGCTAACCCATTTTAAAATTACTGCCGGTTTTACAAAATAAGATGTTGCCCAGTGCACCATAGCCTCATTTCCAACTGCTATAATTTTTACAATACCAGGATATTGGTTTGCAAGTGCAATCGCTTTGGCAATCTCAGAAGTATTGTTTTCTTGGTCCTCTAAGTCGTGATTGGTTTGGTGATCTGTCCAAGCACCCTCGCAATCTATCCAAGCCCCTAGCATCACGTACATTTCAAAATCTATATCAGTGTCTTGTATCTCCTTTATAGCCCTTAAAATGTTAGGGCTATGGGGGAGTTGTAAATTGTAAGTCCTGAGAATTCGAATTCCCATGGCATGTAAAATTCTTATGTCTTCTTTAAGTTCTTCCAAAGAGGGTTGAACCTCTCTTGTATTGCTGCGATACCCTCCATAAGAAATAGCTAAATAGTCTGGATTACCAAGAATCTGCTCCGCTGTTTTAGGTATAAAATTCATATTTTTCTTTAGTTTGGTATTACAAGACATTGCTAAAAAACACACCAAGACCAAAACAATCTTGATGTGTTTTTTTAGAGTAGCTGTGTATGTTCTATTTAACGACAAAAACGGTTATGTGTTTAATTTTGTGCATGCGCTCAAAAACATCTTTTGTTGTTTTAGCATCTAACGCATTCGTATCAAATATTTTTGCTGGACCTTCAAAAAATGTTACAATTGTTGATCCTTTAGTTGCTTTTTTATAAATCACAGGAACTTGACATACAGTAAAGGCTAAACTGTCTTTTTCCAGTACTATACTTTGTTTTTCTTGTTTTACGTCTATGTATTGAAAGATTTGTGGTTTTTGTATGAATTCTGATGCCTTCATTATACTTGGTTCAAAACAAAGAACACCTTCAGATACTCGCAGTCCAAGTTCCCCAAAGCGGCACAGGATATCTTCTTTTACCTGTCCTGTCATTCCTGGTTGCTGTGCTCCTTTTCCTCCTGGTGTGTGAGAGTAAGGGTCTGTAGGGAATGCTCCGTATAATTCTGGAGATTTGTGTGCACCAATTCCTGCATTAATTTCAAAATAGTGATCAACGAGTCTTCCAATTATCTTGGGGTCTTGCTTTTGGTCTATAGCTTTTTGCGTGGCCTCAAAGGCACCTAGTAGCAATTTGGAAATCATATGCCAATAAATTGATCCTAAGCCTTCATATCCAAAGAAAGTTCCTGAACGTCCTGTGAAAGATTTATGATTGAAATTAGCTTCAAAAATGCCATATATAACTTCTGCCTCCTTGACTGCTAGAGATGTAAATACTTCAGGTAAATTTGTAATTGCTGCCTTAAGGTTTTCTACATTATTGAAGTTTCCATTAAAATGACATTGGCCATTACAATCTTTGGTTATAATTTGTGTGTTGCCAGCTTTTACCAGCTCTTGTAAAAGTTTTGAGGAGTCTACTTGTTGTTTTGAGATTGTATTTTTATCCACAAACCTTGGTAAGGTTTTGTTTGGATATAATATATAACTGTACTGATCTGGTCTAAACAACTTACTCGCTTTTAATGCATCCATAACACTTAGTGCATCTAGTGTAGATAGGTAACCAGAACTTAAGACCGCTACCTGACCCTCTAACATCTCTGGTAAGTATGACACAGACACCTCTTTGTCGTTTTCAAGAGTCATTAAGTTGTAAGCATTATAGAGGTTGTCTTCTCTTTTGTTGGCCTTTATGGTATGTTCTAAATGTGCTAGGGCAACGTTTATAAAGCTAGATATATCTTGTATACTAAGCCCACTTTTACTTCCGCTAAAGCTTTGATCGTAGATAGACAATCTGTACTGACTAGCTGCTTTTCCAAGACCATCCAAGATAGTTTTTCTATCTGTGTCAGATATCTTGTCATCTAGAAGGTTTTTGTGGTCTTGAAGTGTTTTTGAAACTCCATTAAAAAACTCAATAAGTTCTATAGATATCTCAACATTTTCGGTATTTGTTGACTTTAAAGTAGTGTCAAAGAATTTTAAAAACCTTCGCAGATAATAAAGGGTAACCATAGAGACACCATTGCCAACTAGGGCATTGTTTGCATCATTCCATTCTGGTCTCTGGGTATTCATCCAAATACCTGCCTCAGGTATAAAGTTTGAAATCTTTGCCAGCACGGTAGCTAAAATTTTCTCGATGAAATTAACCTTGTAAATAAAAAAGTTTTTATCTCTTAGTAAAGCACCATCTACTCCAATCTCCTCGCGCTTTAATTGAATTTTTTCCTCCGCTTTGTGATCAAAATCAATCGTGTTTTTTGGATCTTTAAGAATTTGCTCATAGGCTTTTATGCGGTAGGGCACATTTGCGTATACAAACAAGTCTTTTGAAAAATAACTCTCCAATTTGCCTGGGTAGTAAGTTTCAATAAATTCAAGAAATTTAAGCAAGTATATAATTTGGTGATCTCCCCAGTATCCTATGTAAGACCATGGGTTGTCTGGTTCTATGGTTTCCCAATCAAACCCATTTTTTGTAACTCTGTAAGGGTTGTATCCATCAAAAGTTGTGGCGTTTAAAAACTTGTGTATCATACCCTCAATAAACTCAGGGTAGGAGTGTACAAGCGCTTCCCAATTTTGAAAGATATCACGCCAGTTGCCTTGGTAGTCTAAAATTTTAGAACCATCCTCATTTCTTGTGTTGATTGAAAATTTATTCCAAGGTCTACTTGGATCTCCATGGCGGCGGCTAAATTTTAAAGGTAAATATTCGTAACACAATCTTTTAAAGTTCTTGTCATCATCTTCTTTTGCAATGGCCTTAAGATGACTTAAATCAAAGGTTTGAGGAAGTTTGTTAATGAGTTTAGACCTTTTGAAAAACACCTTGTGATTAGCGTTTTCTATGTAGGCGCTAAAGTCTTCTTTTTCAATGGTGTAATTATTGTCGAAAATACCACCACGCATGATATTGAACATGGTGTTGGCAAAATGACGTGTATTTCTTGCGCTGTCTGAAGTGAGTTGAAGACCATCTGAGGAGCCAACTAAGGCAATCAATTGCTGGGTCCCTTGCTTAACAGAACTTTTTAACTCTTCTAAAAGAGATGCTTGATCTTTGATACGTTCTTTTATATGGACAATGTCATTTATGGACTGATTTACGTTCGCCACAAGAGTCCATTGCTCCTTAGAATTTGCAGCTAATTTTATATCTTTAGTTAAAAGGTATGCTCCGCGTTCTGCCTTTACATCAACCTCTTGTGTGATTGCTTTTCCTGTTCTGAAATCCTCGATTTGAACAGATGAAATAAGTTTTTTAGAACCCTCAAGCCCCAAAGACCAAACTACATTTGCTTTTAAAGCCTCACTGGGCTCTGCTTTGTCAACTATAATCGCGCTCAAAGAATAAATTCCAAGCCCTGAGTCTGATTCTAACTCACATTTTTTATACGCATCTACCAGATTACTAGTACTGTTTTGCAGACCAACTTCTACGCCGTAGGGTAAGATGTTTTGAATACCATCCAAAAGGCGGACATCTACAGCTTCATTGGTTAGGTTATTAAGGGCCGAATGTTTTACAAAGCCATAGGTATCACTTGAATTCCATTGGTAGGTGAAGCTCAAATTGAGATCGTGATTGATTTCCTCAAAAATCACCTTATTTCCGTAGGTGTTTTTGTAAAGATTCCTCGAAATCTTATAGGCTCCGTCTTGACGTTTAGAGAAGGGTTCCCACAAATAATGTTTCTCTGCTTTACTAACAATAAAAATTGATTTACTACCCGTATGCTCACTAGATTCTGTGATTTTATCGTCAGTGTAGTAAGGGAAAAGTGAATAGTCGCTATTTTTTCTACCTGCCGAAAGACCTCCCGTGCTAGATATAAACATCCAGTGGTCAGAATTACTAACAATACTCATAAAAAATGGGCGCATTTTATTAAAGTTTGAAATTTTATAAAACACCTCTCCTTCAAAACTTACTTGATCTGCTGAAACTTCTTTATTTGAAAAATTCGCAGGGGTTTTTCCAATATATATGTTGTTTAAATCCATTTAAAAATAGGTCAATAGTTGTGTATGATTACATAAAGTTATGTCAAAAAAAAAGTATCTTTTATTCTAAAAAAATACTCTCACAAAATAGGCTTATTTTTCAGATTACTACAAAATAAAACACTACAATTACTATACAACAATGATTTTTAAGTTAAGATACACGAAGCCCCTCAAAGCCCTTATTTATTTACCTAAGGGCTATTAATAAAAGAATTTAATTCTTTTTTTTAACATATTTGTTTTAGATAAATTGTAAATAGGGGTACAACATTAGTATTTCGGTTTCAAAAATACCGTCTATAACAATTCTCTTCAATCTTTTCAGTATGATAATGATCAACTTGTTGTGTTTAGTGATAATCTCCGGAAAAAATGTTTTTGAAAATAATTGAACAGAGTTATTGGTCTGAACGAAATTCTGCAGTGTTATTTTATGGTTCGATACTTCAATATAGTTATCTACTCAACAAGACGGATCAGTATTTCTAATGATCCGTTTTTTAATTGAAACATCTTCATTCCCTGAAAATGAATGAATGAACCTAAATATACGGTTAAGATTTGAGATTCGATATGTTCTGTGGTTTGGTTCTATAACTATACCTTTAGCCACTTTATAATGACTTTATGATATGACATAAATAATTATTGTTCCGTTAGCAAATATTACG
>CAJXVL010000049.1 GCA_913061205.1 uncultured Flavobacteriaceae bacterium
GTTTCCCCTAATTTACCTTCCTCTAACACCAGCTTAATTCCTCTGCAGTGATCGGTCACATAAATCCAATCTCTAATGTTTTTACCATTACCATAAATAGGAATTTCTTGACCCGAAATTGCTTTTCTGATAATCGTTGGAATTAATTTTTCTTTATGTTGATGAGCTCCATAGTTATTTGAACAATTGGTGGTAATCACAGGCATTCCATAGGTATGAAAATAACTTCTAACAATAAAGTCTGAAGATGCCTTAGAAGCGCTATAAGGGCTGTTTGGGGCGTATGGAGTTGACTCTAAAAACAAACCTTTTTCGCCCAAAGTACCATACACCTCATCAGTAGATACATGTAAAAATCGAGCGTCCTTGTATTCTTCTTTTAATTGATTGGGGCCATTCATCCATAATCGATAAGCGCTATGCAACAAGTTAAAAGTTCCGACAATGTTGGTTTGTATAAAAGCTCCAGGTCCTGTAATGGAATTATCCACATGAGATTCTGCTGCAAAATGAACTACTTTATTAAATTGATATTCTTTAAATAGGCTATCTATTAATGCTTCATCACAAATATCTCCTTTAATAAAATTGTAATTAGGCAAGTGAGAAACTGTTTCTAGATTTTTTAGATTCCCAGCATAGGTCAGATTATCCAATACGTAAATTTGATCTTCCGCATTCTCAATAATCAATTCTACATAGTTAGAACCTATAAAACCCGCTCCTCCTGTTATTAATATTTTGTTCTTCAAAATAGATTTTATTCTAAAATTTGATTTAACATTTTCTCCGTTATCAAGTATGTTGGTTTAACTCCTGAAGTTCCCAATCCTCCTGATGCTAATGTACCTCCTGTTTTTAATGGATTATCGGAAGCATAATATGCATACCGAACTTTTACTTTGGAGCTAATACTATGTCTGATTTTTGATGCTGACTGAATTGCTTTTTGATAATGTGCTCCCTCCATTTCAAGACCTACCACATTCCAAGTAGAATTATTAAAGAATTTCAAAATGTCTTTGTTTTGAAGCGAAGTTCCTAAAACAGTAATCATTGCTCCTTTACTAACATTAACAGTCTCTCCTTCAAAATGAGATTTTTTAAGCATATTTTTAAAAGGATAATTATCTGCTGTACCTTCAAAAACATGTGCTGAAGGAATCATAATATCTCCTTTCCCACCTTCTAAAATGCCTGCTTTTCCCATAATAGAAACCGAACAAACATCTAAAAATTGGGTTTCTTTTTTTGAAATCTTATAAGGTTTTAACAACTCATCCATCGTTTCAAAAGCCTGTTCTCCAAAAGCGTAATCCATTACAATAATAACGGGTTTGTCTTCATTAGCCTCAACTGAAAGGTTAGTAGGAAGCTTAGCGGTATCTATTATTTGTACATTGATATTGGTTCCACTGGTGTCTTTTATATAAATCAATCCATTCTCTGAAGCATATTTCATTACTTTTTTTCGTAGTAATGAGTTCTTAGAATCACTCAACATTTCATAAATCTCCATTGCGGTGTGCTTTTTGAATTCCGTTGTCAATGCTAAAGGACTATAAAGTGTATTCATTACACTATGCATATTGGCACTTATAATGTGTATGGGTCTTGCTAATAAGTTGGTTTCATCTAGTTTTTTCTTAATAGTAGATGCCCAAATTTCGCCATGAATATGGTGTCCTAATCGTTCTCTTAAAACAGGACTAAAAGTTACAATTCTTTTATTATCGGTAGTGACTTCTTGTATCGCAAGATTCCCTAAATAATAAATAATTTTTAGAAAACGGTTAGGATCTGTTTTGGTAGCAAAATTTGGATATGCATCACTAACTTCTTCAAAGGTTCTTCCTAAGAAATTAGCGGTATGTGTTAAAGCAATTTCTTTCTCTTTTTGATTTAATTTTCCTTTTTTAAGAACCGCACTCTCTAGTTTTTTCCAATCTCTATTTACGTCATTACCATCGTTGATTAATACATGAGACATAATTTTATGAGACTCAATAAACAAGAAGGTGAGGTGTGTAAGTACATCGTATATTTCAGAACGTCCACGAGTTACTTCAATATTCATTTGTTCCTCATCAATCCGATAACAGTTTCTTCTTCTTTTAGAAGGAATTATAGGTTCAAAATGTGAGTTTTTATAACCTTCATCACTTGTTAGGTTGATAAAACTACATTCTTCAATACCGATTGGTAATCGATCTATAACATATAACAGTCCCTCTAATTCCACTTTATCATCAGCTATAGAGCCATATATTTCAGGTCTAAGGGTGAGTAATGACTCTCTTAGCGTCTCTCCAGAAACTCCCATAGGCTTGTAAAACCCACGGTTAAAAAGGTGGCGCATGGTAATATATAATCTTTCAATGGCTCCAGAACTTTCCTGGGCTCTTGTTCGTTTGTGTGTTATTAACATAAATAATATTTATACAAAAATACTATAATCTATTTGAAAACAATAAAGAGTAACTATTTTCAATTTTATAAACCAAGAAGTTGATCGGCAATCTTGCGATTGTCAGAAAGTCTAGGCACTTTATTCTGCCCTCCTAATTTTCCTTGAGATTTCATATAGGCATTAAAACTATCTTCCTTTAAACTGGAAATCTTTAAGGGCTGAAGGACCTTCCCTTTAATCAAGTCTCTATAATAGGTGTTTTGATCCTGCATGCTTTTGTCCATAAAAGAAGCAATTTCGATGAGGTTTTTTGGCGCCGTTTGAAACTCGATTAACCATTCATGATAAGGCAATTCATCTTTTGTTGGATTGATTTGAGGAGCTACCGTAAATTCTGATATTGAAAACTGAAACTTTTGCATCGCTTCATTAATAGCTTGTTCTACTTCTTTACCGATTACATGCTCTCCAAATGCAGAAATAAAATGTTTAATCCTTCCTGAAACGATTACCCGATATGGTTTTGTGGAGGTAAACTGAACCGTATCCCCAATGTTATATCCCCAAAGGCCTGCATTGGTAGAGATAATCATCACATAATTGACTCCTATTTCAACTTCTCCAATGATCAATCGTTTTGGGTTCTCCTCATAAAATTTGGATGTTTCAATAAACTCATAAAAAATTCCTGAATTTAACAATAGCAACATTCCCTTTTCTTTTTGAGAATCTTGAAAAGCAAAAAACCCTTCTGAAGCTGGATATAGCTCTATACTATCGACCCTTCTTCCAATCATTTCTTCAAATTTTGTTCGATAAGGCTCGTAATTAACACCTCCATACACAAATAGCTGAAGGTTTTTAAACAGTTCTCCAACTTTTAAATCAGTTTCTTTTTGAAGCTTTTCATAATACATTTGCACCCAAGAAGGAATCCCTCCAATAAGAGTCATATCTTCATTTTTAGTTTCTTTTACAATCGCATCGACTTTGGTTTCCCAATCGTCAATACAATTTGTTTCCCAGCTAGGCATTCTATTTTTTTGTAAATATTTAGGAACAAAATGGGCTACGATACCGGATAGTCTTCCAATATTGATTCCATTTTTTAATTCTAATTCCGGGCTTCCTTGTAAAAAAATCATTTTCCCGTTTACAAAATCAACATTACCCGTTTCTTGAATATAACAGAATAAGGCATTTTTAGTTGCTTCAATATGAAAGGGCATCGATTGTTTTGTAATAGGAATGTATTTTGCTCCCGATGTGGTTCCTGAAGTCTTAGCAATATAGGTGGGTTTTCCTTTCCACAGCACATTTTCTTCGCCATTGGCAGTTCGTTCAAAATAGTCTTTTAACCCTTCGTAATCTCTTACTGGAACTTGCTTTACAAAATCTGAATATGTTTTTATCTGTTGAAAATTATGGTCTTTCCCAAAGGAAGTGTTTTTGGCTTCAGCTATTAAACTCTGAAATGTTTTTTGTTGGGTTTCTATTGGATTAGAAGCCCATTTTTGTGTTTTTTTAGCTGCCTGTTTGGCTAATATTTTTGCTCCTAAAGATTTTAAAAACATAGTTTATTCGAAATCTATAAAATTAGTTGGATCTATAGGATAACCATCACTCCATAATTCGAAATGTAAGTGAGGTCCTGTAGATAATTCTCCTGTATTACCAGCTGCTGCAATAACTTCTCCAGCTTTAACCAATTCGCCTTGCTCTTTTGTAAGTACAGAATTGTGTTTATAAACTGAAATTAAATTATTAGTGTGTTCTATAATAATTACATATCCAGTTTGAGCAGTCCATTCAGAAAAAATTACCGTGCCGTCTGCAGTTGCTTTTACCGGTGCATCTTTTGAAGTCACCACATCAACTGCATAATGTTTATCTTTAGTGTTAAATCCTTCAGAAATAGTTCCTTTTACTGGAGGAAATAACACAAAGTTAATTTCAGAATTACTTATTAAAGGATTGTATTTATCTTCTAATAAGACCTTCTCTCTTAATAATGAATCTTCTTTTGATGGTATTAAGTCCAATGCTGATTCATCGAATTCTGCAGCTTCAATAATAGAATCTTTATTAAAATATACAGTTGCAACATCTCCTGTTAGTACTTTTTTTATAGAGGAATAATACTGTTCGTTAATCGCTATTACTTGCTGAAGAGAATCTGTTTTATAGGCAAGTTTTATTGCTTTTACCTTTAATGACACTGAAGAATAGCCTGGTATATATTCTCTTAAAGGAGTAAATGCAATGATAATTGTGGTGCTGGTAATTAATATCAAAGCAGCAGTAATACTAAAAACAAAAACATTCAGACGGTTCAGTTTAAAGGTAAAGCGTTCTTCAAAAGTGTCTTCATTAAGAACCACTAAGCGATACTTGTTAAGCAGTTTACGTTTTATCTTTTTAGCTCTCTTTTCTTTTTTCATAAGTATCTTCCTAACAGCAAATATAAAAATTAGAACTTTAGTAATATACGTTTAAGCTTTAATTGTATTTTATAGCTAAATACAAGCATAAAACGATAATTCTAATGAATTCTTATTACATTTGTATCTTAAATCTAAGATAATGAATTTAGCGATGTTACCTTTAATGATTGGATGGCCCCAAATAGTGTTAATTGTAGTGGTGGTATTATTGTTATTTGGAGGAAGAAAAATTCCAGAATTAATGCGCGGTTTAGGTAGTGGTCTTAAAGAGTTTAAAGAAGCTTCTAAGGACGAATCAAAAGATGAGACCAAGGAGGATAACGATTTAGACGAAATAAAATAATTCTTCTAATCGATTATTTTTGCTGATTTAATTATAGATTCTAGTTCAAACTGAAGATTTCGTTTTCGTTCTGCTGGGGAAAAAGTAAAGCCTTCAATTATTAAATACCTATTGTTTTTTTCGTCTTTTACCGCATAGTTCAAGAATGGTCCTGCCATAAACTCTCCTTTTACATCCCAAACGCCTTTTGTTTTATAAGTAAGGTTTCCGTCTAATTCTGTTCTATAAAAATTAGGAGAATATGAGTAATCTGTTCCAAACCTTCCATTGTCTTCAACCGGCAAATGATAACCCCCTATTGAATCTCTTATCGTTAATATTTCTCCCAAAGCAGTACTATCGCTAGAGATCGAATTTAAAGGGACTTCATAAATTAATATATTGGTAGATCCTGTTTTCTTAAGATCTTTTCTTATCCAATAAAAGTCGTCACCTTTATGTGCAATTCTATAAGCAGAAGGCATTTTTATAGTCAAACCAAAGCGCTCTTTTAATGAGTCTATTGATAAAGGAGAAATAGCGGTTCTTCGTTGACGTTCCTTAATTTCAGATTTAATATAGGCTTTAATAATTTCTTCTTGATTTTCAGCTATTAATTTTATCAAGCCCTGTTTTGTTTTTGCGGTAATGATAGCTCCCGTTTGTGGCCTTGCATATTCGTTAGTTACTAAAGTGAATTTATCTTCTTGCCCAATAGTAACATGTAAAAAAAGTCGATTGCTTTTTATAAACCCCGAAAATGTAGATGGATCCATTTGATGGATAGAAAACAAAGGTTCAACTTGAGGCAACCCTTCAGTTGGAGCAGCAAAATAATTTCTAATTTCCTCTCCAACAGAATCGTTCCACAATTCGTCTGTAATTAAAATTTGAAGGGCATTAATGTTTCCTACAGATTTTTGTTTGTAGGCATCTTTTGTTTCATTGTTATTACAAGATACAAGCGCAATTATAGCGAATAAAGTTATATAAATCAGTTTCATTTAAATTGGTTTTCAGAATATTAGCCTTTATAAATTTTTAATTTCATGCCAGGTTGCAGTTTATTGCTGCTAATACCGTTCCAAATTTTAATATTTTGAACAGTAACTCCTGGATATTTTTGAGAAATACTCCACAAGGAGTCTCCGTTTTTAACAGTATATAGTTTTACATTACCTTTTGTAGTCGTTTTAGCAATACTTGTTTTAGTGGAACTATCTATTGGTTTTGTCGGGTAAATAGTTAGGCGTTGACCTACTTTTAGCTTGTTGCTTTTTAGCCCATTCCATTTTTTTATCTGGCTCACACCAACACCATATATTTCGGCTATTTTACCTAAATAATCACCACTTTTCACTCGGTATCGAATTCGGTCGGGTTGCTCTACATATTTAGGAAGGTTTGCGTCTTCTTTGCTGTTTTCCTCTTGAGCAAAATCATAAATAGCTTTTTCGTTTGTAACAAATTTACCTATAGATTCAACTGGTAGTCTAAGTGTGTAATTTTTTTCTTTTATATAAGGGATAATTCCCAACTTATACGAAGGGTTTAAAAACTGAACTTCTTCAACTGGCAAATTCACCACTTTTGCAACTTGCTCAAAAGTAATTAATCTTTTTACTTGAATCGTATCGGTCGCTATTTGGTGGAATTTAGGTCCATTACTTTTAAAACCGTGTTCTTCAGCATATTCAAAAATATACATCGTCGCTAAAAAAGCGGGTACATAACCCGCAGTTTCTCTAGGAAGTCTATTTCGTATTTTCCAATAATTAGTTTCACCTCCTGAACGTCGAATTGCTTTTGAAACATTTCCGGGTCCAGAATTATAAGCTGCTAAAGCTAAATCCCAATCATCAAAACTTTTATGAAGACTCTTTAAATATTTAGCTGCTGCTTCAGTTGACATAACAGGATCTGCTCTTTCGTCCACATAAGAACTCACTTCCAGTCCAAACATTTTTCCAGTCGTAAACATAAATTGCCACAATCCTGTAGCACCTACTCTAGATTTTGCAACAGGGTCTAAAGCAGATTCAACGACTGCTAAATATTTAATTTCTAAAGGTAAATTATGCTTGTCCAATTCTTGTTCAAACATAGGAAAGTAGTAATCACTTAAAGCCATTAGTTTGGCCATAGAGCTCCTTCTATTTTTTAAATAATGCTTGATTATTCTTTCTAAAGATGGATTGTATTCCACATTAAAAGGGGTATAAGAATTTAATTCTTCTAATCGTTGTTTTAGAAGTTCGGTGGGCAGTTCCTCATATTCTAAAGGATCTACAACTTCATTTACAATACTGCCATAAACTTCTTCGAACCTGCTTGAATCGTATAATTCTTTCATCCATAAACTATCGGAAGTTCTTGCAATAGCTTGATCTTCTAGATCAAAGACGATAGAATCCTTACTAAGGGTATTGATTACAGGAGTATTAAAATCACCCGAAACTGATTGTGTAGTGATGGTATCTAAAATTTGAATCGTTTTTGTTGGAAGGTTTAGATTCAACACTTTTAAGCTGTCTTCTGCTTTAAGTTCTTCTTGAGCATAAACAGTTCCTAAAAAAGTAAAAAGTAAGAAAATGATAAAAAATTGAGCTAAATGCCTGTATACCATACTATAATAAACCAGTTGTATTAATAAAATTTTTATAAATGTAAGGAAATGCTAATAAAAGACAATTCTTTTACATTCTATTTTTTAATGCTCTGAACTCTATTTTTTTGATGGTTCTAAAATAGCCTGAATTCCTGGTAGTGTTTTTCCTTCTAACATTTCTAACATTGCTCCACCACCTGTAGAAACATAACTTACTTTATCGCTTAAGTTAAATTGTTTTACAGCTGCTACAGAATCTCCTCCTCCAACTAAAGAAAAAGTTCCGTTTTCGGTTGCTTCTGAAATGGCATTTCCTAGCGAAATAGTTCCAGTTGCAAACTTTTTTAATTCAAAAACACCAACAGGTCCATTCCATAGTACGGTTTTGGAATTTAAAATGACGTCGCTAAAAATGTCGTTGGTTTTAGGTCCAACATCCAAGCCCATCCAACCCTCAGGAATGGTATTAATCGCTTCGGTTTTAATAGTTGCATCATTAGAAAACTGATCAGCTATGATTGCATCAACCGGTAAATGAACCTTTACGTTTTTCTCTTTAGCAATCTTTAAAATGGACAATGCCATTTCTTGTTTATCATCTTCAACTAAAGAAGAACCAATACTTCCTCCTTGAGCTTTAATAAAGGTAAAAGCCATACCTCCTCCTATAATTATGTGGTCTATTTTATCTAATATGCTTTCTATAATTGTAATTTTTGAAGAGACTTTTGCACCTCCTATAATTGCAGTAACTGGTTTTTCGCTGTGGGTCAACACCTTGTTAATATTCGCAATTTCTGAAGCTAAAAGCATTCCAAAACATTTGTTTTCTGAAAAATACTTGGCAATAACCGTTGTCGAAGCATGAGCTCTGTGAGCAGTTCCAAAGGCATCATTTATATAGATGTCTCCTAAATTTGAAAGCTCTTTAGCAAATTGTTCATCTCCTGCTTTTTCCTCTTTATGGAATCGAAGATTTTCCAACAACAATAGTTCACCGTTTCCTAATTCAGAGACCGCTTTCTCTGCATTTTCTCCAATACAATCTTCACAAAATCGAACCTGTACACCTATTATTTCACTAACTTTATTTACTATATGTTTGAGAGAAAAAATTTCTTCAATACCGTTGGGCCTTCCTAAATGTGACATTAAAACACAACTTCCTCCGTCTTCTAAAACTTTAATTATCGTATTTTTTGCTGCCAAAATTCGGGTACTATCAGTAACCTCTAGAGCTTCATTTAACGGTACATTAAAATCAACTCGAATTAATGCTTTCTTATTTTTAAAATTAAAGTCGTTAATTGTTTTCATCTGTTTATTTTATTAATTTTTAGCGATCTTAACCTAAAAGCTCCCTAAAAGTATGCTATAATTAATTTACGAACGTTTTTTTATTTTATTATTGAAGTACATAAATCTTCCATTCTTTAAGAATTGAAAATTTTTACATGCTTTATTCTTTTTTAGATTTTAGACTGCAAATATACTATTTTTGAAAGGTTATTTTTAACTAAAAAACCGTAATATTGTGTATGGATTTTTCCGAAATAATAGGCCAAGAACATATAAAATCACATTTAACGAAGACTGTTAAAAATGGTCGAATTCCACACACACAACTCTTTATTGGTAAGGCAGGTTCTGGTGTTTTGCCGATTGCCTTAAGCTATGCTAAAGAGATATTATGTCATTCGCATGCAAAGGGAAGTGATGAATATATTTCTTGTAAAAATAAAATTGATAAATTAGCCCATCCAGACCTCCATTTCGTTTATCCAGTCAACACAAATGAGACTATTAAAAAGAACCCTGTTTCAGATAATTTCTCTACAGAGTGGCGAAAATTTGTTTTAAAAAACCCATATGCATCTTTATACGATTGGTATCAATTTATAGGTATTGAAAAAAAACAAGGAAATATAAATAAGCATGAGGCAGTTTCGATTTCAAAAAAACTATCCTTAAAAGCTTATGAAGGTGGTTACAAGTTAATGATAATTTGGATGGCTGATAAAATGAATAATGAATGTTCAAATCAATTATTAAAATTGGTAGAAGAGCCACCAGATAAAACGGTTTTATTGCTTTTAACCGAAAACATGGAACATGTTTTAGGGACAATACAGTCTCGGTGTCAAACATTACAAATTCCACTTTTATCTGAAGAGGATATTTATACCCAATTAACTGACATTCTGAAAGTTAAATCAAATGAAGCTAGAAAGATAAGCCATCAATCCAACGGTGATTTTAATAACGCTTTACACATTATAAAAAACGATGGTGATGAGGTGCTTTTTGAAAATCTTTTTGTCTTTTGGGTAAGAACTGCATTTAAAGCAAAAGGCAACAAAAGTGCAATTAATGATTTATTTGATTGGAGTGAAGAATTGGCAAAAGAAGGTCGCGAAACTCAAAAGAAATTTTTGAGCTTTTGTTTAGAAATTTTCCGCCAAGCCATGCTTAAAAATTACAAAGCAGATTCATTGATTTATTTTGAAAGTCACGATGGAAAATTTTCATTCGATAAATTTTCAGCATATATCCATCAAAATAATATTTTTGAAATTAAGGATGCTTTAGAAGACGCAGAATATCATATTGAACGAAATGGAAATGCTAAAATTATTTTCACTGACTTATCCATTCAATTAACTCGATTAATTCATAAAAAAGAATAGATTTAAAATTGATTTCTTATTTAGAGAAAAAAACTTTTTTTGAGCATGAAATAATTCAATCGTTCAGAAAAATACAATATAGGTATCATTTTTTTCTATTCTTTTTTATTTAACAATAATTTTACCTTATAAATTCCGCCTTAATAAGAGCCTTCTAGTAGTGATATTTAGCTACTCAATTAAAACCACTGCTAGTAAAGCAAAAAGGTTCTTAAAACAGCTTAATTTGTTTTATTTTAGTTTTTTATAACAATAAATCAGAGAAGAATACTCTTTAGATTTTAAAGCTGAAATATTAGATAGCAATCCTATAAAAAAGGCTTTTATTAAATTTTGTGTTCCTGTTTTATTTTTTTCGGAAAGAAGACTGACATAAAACGAGTCAAAAATCATTGGCTTCGTTTGTTGCAAGACGAGTTTATCTGAAAAAAGTTTATTCATCGTGTTTCTAGAAAAATGCCACAAATGACGTGGAGCATCAAAAGCTGCCCAATAATTTTTATAATAAGCAGCATCAAATGAATTAAAGTTTGGAACAGCGATTATTAAAACTCCGTTTGTACTTAATAATTCTTCTATCTTTTGGATGGTTATTTCTAGATTAGGTAAATGTTCTAAAACATGCCACAAAGTTATTACATCAAACGTTTTCCCTTTTAAATTCGCTATGCTTTCTTCCAAATTAATTCCCTTTTTAAAAGCCAATTCTCTTGCTTTTTTATTGGGTTCTACTCCAAAGACACTTCTGTTTTTCGATTTAATATATTTTAAAAAATCACCTGTTCCTGCACCAATATCAAGAGCATTACTAGCATCCTTTTTTAATGAAATGATTAAATTTAATTTATTTTGTAAAGCTATCTTTTTTATTATTTGATATAAAAAGGAAGTGATTCCTTTCTTACTATCGGTATGAGAAATATAATCATCACTCTCATAATATTTATAAAGTTGATTTGTTGTTGGCTGAGGATCGGTTAAAAGCATTTCCTTTTCCGAATTAAAAATTAAAGTAAACTCTTCGTGTGTCACTAAATAATCTTTAACACTTAACGGAAAATTCTTTTTTTGTAGCTTCATTTTATGATGATTATTTTTTGCATAAAACCAATTGTTTCACGTGAAACATCCATAAATAAATTCGCGTAAAATAATATAATTAACGCCCCATATAAACTAATAATACCGAGATGTCATTTGGAGAAACCCCACTTATTCTTGAAGCTTGTGAAACAGTCACAGGTTTTACTGCTCTTAATTTTTCCAAAGCCTCATAAGAAAGAGATTTTAGTTTTGAATAATCGAAGTTTTCTGGAATTCTTATACCTTCTAATCGGTTTAATTTGTCGGCGTTTGCTCTTTCCTTGTCTATATAACCAGCATATTTTATCTGAATTTCGGTTTGTTCTAAAACTTCTCTATCTAAATCATTTTCTATAATGTAATCGTCCACCTCTTTTATTTTTCGCATATCATCCATCGTAATATTTGGGCGGGAAAAAGGCTTATATAATTTATCCATTTGCTTTACTGTAGCAGAATCTTTTGCTTCTAAAATTGGATTTAAAATCTCATGACTAATACTCTTGTTTTTAAAAAAATGAATGAATGCATGAGACTCTTTTTCTTTTTGTTCCATTGTTTCTAGACGTTCTTTTGTTGCTAATCCAATAGTATACGATTTAGAGGTTAACCTAAAATCTGCATTATCTTGTCTTAATAAAGTTCTATATTCTGCTCTAGAGGTAAACATTCTATAAGGCTCTTCAGTTCCTTTGGTAATTAAATCATCTATTAAAACCCCTATATAAGCTTCGTCTCTATTTAACGTAAATGGATCTTTTTCGTGAACTTTTAGATGTGCATTAATTCCTGCCATTAAACCTTGAGATGCAGCTTCTTCATAACCAGTAGTACCATTAATTTGACCTGCAAAATACAATCCAGATATCAATTTAGTTTCTAGTGTGTGTTTTAATTGAGTTGGTTGAAAATAATCGTATTCGATAGCATATCCAGGTCTAAAAAACTTTACATTCTCAAAACCGGCTACTTGCTGTAATGCTTTAAATTGTATGTCTTCAGAAAGTGATGTGGAAAAACCATTGATATAATATTCTACCGTGTTCCAACCCTCTGGCTCAACAAATAACTGATGCCTATCCTTGTCGGCAAATCGATTAATTTTTTCTTCAATTGAAGGGCAATATCTTGGTCCGCTACTTTTTATAGCGCCATTGAACATTGGGGATTTATCAAATCCTTCTTTAAGAAGCTCATGTACTGTTCCGCTTGTATAAGACATGTAACACAATCGTTGATTGGTTAAAGTTTTTGTGGACTTTAGATACGAGAATTTTTCTGGTTTTTCATCGCCTGGTTGCTCTGTCATTTTTGAAAAATCTAAGGAGCGTCCGTCAACCCTAGGAGGAGTTCCAGTTTTCATTCTACCAGATTGAAAACCAAAGCTTAATAAATCTTCAGTGATTCCTGTTGATGCTCTTTCCCCAGCTCTTCCTCCACCAAACTGTTTATCTCCAATATGTATAGTCCCATTTAAAAAAGTACCATTAGTTAATACGACGGATTTAGATCTTATTTCAATGCCTAGGGAAGTTTTAACTCCAACGACTTTTTCATTTTCGATTATCAAACTAGAAACCATTTCTTGATAAAAATCAAGATTTAAAGTTTTTTCCATCATGTCTCTCCAGGTTTCAGAGAAACGCATGCGATCACTTTGAACTCTGGGACTCCACATTGCGGGTCCTTTAGATTTGTTTAACATTTTAAACTGTATCGCTGTTTCGTCAGAAACAATTCCACTGTACCCTCCTAGTGCATCAATTTCACGAACTATTTGACCTTTCGCAATTCCACCCATAGCCGGGTTACAAGACATCTGTGCAATATTTTGTAAGTTCATTGTAATCAACAATGTTTTTGATCCTAAATTCGCTGCTGCAGATGCGGCTTCAGATCCAGCATGTCCAGCACCAACTACTATAACATCATATTCGTTTGGAAACATAGTATTCTGTTTATTTTATTAGTAACTAAAATTTAGTTTAAGATGTTTCACGTGGAACATTGTATTTAAAAAATTAACCTTACTCATGATTTTTCAATAGCGTGCAAATATAGTTAAATAACTTACAATCAGTTTGTTAAAATCGTATTAAATTGATTTTCAGTA
>CAJXVL010000050.1 GCA_913061205.1 uncultured Flavobacteriaceae bacterium
ATTACAAAACCTATAAAAGCAACCCATAAAAAAACATTAATTCCCTTTGTGAATTTTCCGTTGGTAGCTTTATATATAGAAAAAAACGCTACTATAATAAAGAGGAAAGCAATAATTGGATTGCTCAGAAAACCAATTCCCATAGCAAGAAATGTAGGAACTGCAAGGCAATGAATTATACAGAGAACAGCACTAATAGCCCCTAATTTATCTGCCCAATATATTTTTTTTGTTTGTGACATTCGATTTTTTTTATTTGACTTGCATAAACTAATTTTTGCAAGTTTTGTGTATTTTAATAGCTATTGTGATACTAATTGATATGCTCTTTCAATTGGCCAATTATCCTGAAACCCTTTTTGCAATTCTATCGACTCAAGTTCTGATGCTGTAAGCAAGCAACTTTCTAATTGTTTTCTTATCAATTGTTCGTCTAATTTTTGACCAATAAATACAATTTCATTTTTGCGGTCTCCAAATATAGTATGCCAATCAGATTCAATCTCTTGTTGGTTTTCTACAAATACCATTTGCTGTATGCGCTCTTGAAAAGACATACTGCTCCACCAAACACCTGCGCTATCCGCTCTCAGAGATCCGCCCGCTTGTCCCCAAACCAAAGCTTGTTTAGGTCTTGAATCTACCCAAAATAAGCCTTTACTTCTTAAGATGTTTTGAGGGAATTCTAGTTGTGTATAATTCCAAAAACGTTCAGAATGAAACGGTTTTTTACTTCTAAATACAAAAGAGGAAATTCCATATTCTTCAGTTTCAGGCGTGTGTTCATTTTTGGTAAGTTCTTCTATCCATCCAGCACTTCGTTCGGCTTCTTCAAAATCAAATGATCTTGTATTTAAAATTTCTTTTGGATCTATTTTACTAAAACTAGACTCAATAATTTTTGCAGATGGGTTTAAGCTATTAATAGTTGCTTTTAAGAGTCCTAAATGCGCTTCAGAAACTAAATCGGTTTTGTTTAAAACAACTACATTACAAAACTCAATTTGATCTGTTAATAGATTTACAATTGTTCTATAATCGCCTTCAAGATCCGATAGTTCTCGTTGCGCCAAAGTTTCGGGACTTCCAAAATCTTTGAAAAAATTAAATGCATCTACTACAGTTACCATTGTATCTACATAGCTGAAACGAGAAAGATCAATGCCATTTTCTTCATCTACAAAAGAAAAGGTTTGAGCCACAGGCACGGGTTCACTAATTCCTGTACTTTCAATGAGTAAATAGTCAAAACGATTTTCTTTAGCCAGTCGTTCTACCTCAATCATTAAATCTTCTCTCAAAGTACAGCAGATACAGCCGTTGCTCATTTCTACGAGCGTTTCATCGGTTCTTGATAGTACGTTTTCGCTGTTAATTAAATTAGCATCTACATTTATTTCACTCATATCGTTTACAATAACTGCGACTTTTAAGCCCGCTTTATTGTGTAAAATATGATTGAGTAAAGTGGTTTTACCAGCGCCTAAAAAGCCACTTAAAACAGTTACAGGAAGTTTTTTTAAATTAGTCATTATTTGAAAGTGTTGTTGTGTATTCTAAATATTTTGCTTTATCGACTTTAACGTCATTCCAAATGTCTAAAACCATTATTTCAATGCGCTTATCAATCAAATCTTGAATGTCATTTCTATAGTCTTGGTAGTCATCGTAATGTGTTCCTGATAAGTGATTGAATTTATTCTGAAAATAAGTGAGCGGATTAAACCAATAGGTTTTAGAAATAAGCTCATTTCTAGACTGATTATCTTGGTCTATTTTTGCAATTGCATTTTTCATTGCACTATTAATTAATGCTCTTATTGATCTTCGTCTCGCATTTTTTATACCTACAGAATCTTTTGCTATCTCAGTCTGTTTTAAACTTGGATATAAGTTAAAAAGTTGTTTGTCGGTTAATTCATTAGTCTGGTCATATATTTCGTCCGTTTTATCTCTTTTAGTATCAATAATGTCAACCATTAAATTAGTTGGTTTTTCAATGCTTATCCATTGCTGTACCGCAGCAGGAATTATAAAAGCGAAAAGCAACCATACTCCAATCATTTGTAAGGTATTTGATACCGTATTTTTTCCGTATTTCAGAATTAAAAAATAAATCAAAATCCAAAATATAAGATAGATTGCTACCCAAAGAAAGATCTGCCATAATGTTGAGTCTGTTTTAAAAATAGGGGTAAGCATAGCGCCATAAAAAAGTAATCCAAATAATGTCAATAAAAGTAGTATGGTGTAAAATGCAGTTCTTGAGACTAGCCACCAATTCTTTGATCCTGTTTGTACAAACACGAGCGGTAAAAAACCTTGTTCTGCTTCTTGACCTTTTATGTTATAAAGTAAGACTAGTAATAAAAGAGGCAATAGAAATAAGACTACGAAAGCAAAATCTAAAGTTCCAGATTGAATACGCTCTGGATTAGCAATTTCTTTTGCCATATCAGCATCATAAGGGCTGCTGTAAATGTCAATAGACTTGTAAAATCCATATTGTTCAGTTTGTCCAATGTTATAAACAATAGCTGGTGTCGCTTTTTTATAGTGATACGTTGGTGTATTATAGATTGCCCAAAACGGTGTCGCTACATCAATCCATGGTCTGTTTTTAGGTCCTTTCTCACCCTTTTCGAAGTAAGTAACGATTTCATCTTTTTTGTCGGTTACTTTTTGATTTACTTTTTTAATTTCAAGATGTTGCTTTTTATATAAATCGGCACCATTTTGTAAACCATAAATACTTGCTAGTATAAAAAGAAATAATGCTACAATTTTAAAAGGACTGCGAACAAAATGTTTCCACTCATATAAAAATATATTTAAATTCCTCATATTATTTGCATTTTTTTGGTTCCGAAAACAATAAGTACTATAACTAGTATTGACCATAAAATAAGCAATCCTATATCTAACATATAATTTAATATAACTGCGGAAATTTGAGTCGGCTTATAATCGAAATCTGGAACAGACCTAAAAAATGCATTATCTTCTCTACCTGTTTTAGAACTACTAAAAGTTTCTTTTTCATTCAGCATTTTAATAAAAACCCTTCTATAATTTTCTACTTGTAACAAAAACTCTTGATGATGTAAGTTATCACTTGCCATAAATCCCATACTTGTATTTTGTAAGGAAATAAATGGATTAATAATGCCACCTAATTGAAAGCTTTGTTTCTGTTTTTGCAATACATCACGATTATGCCCAAAATGTTTATCCCAAACGATGTTACCATATTCCTCATCGGCTTGCATTCGAATACCGTTAAAGTTTATGGGAAGTTGAGACAAACTATCTACTCCATATTCTTTAAGTACTTTTTCTTTTAATTCGATACCTCTTTTATCGGCAGGATTATGACCGTCCATACCTTTTGAACGGTCTTCTTTCATTGCAGATTTAAATTCGCTTCGACTGGGAAGTGAATGCCATTTTTCGGCAGAGCTCATTAAAATATTTGGTAAAAACATTGTCCAAATTATCCAAACACCTAACATTGAAGTTAAAGCGAGTGTAGCATTTTGCCAACGCGCAGAAAAGAAAACCGTGAGCCCACTAATAATAAAATAGTAAAAGCAATAGGACAAAAAGAACAATATTGTTCTGATTAAAATTTCATCAGTAAAACTTTGGAAATTCAAAATACCATAAACTAAAAGAATAAAAGTTAATAGTAATACCCCATATAGCCAAACAGATAAAGTCTTAGATAAAATAATTTGTAGTGGTTTTGCACCTTGTAAAACAAGTAATTTAAGCCTTCCGCTTTGTTTTTCGTTACTAACAGAGTTAAATGCTAAAAAAATTAATAATAAAGGGACTATATATTGTAGTAAAAGTGAAGGTTTTAATTTCCCAAATCTAGAAACTGCTTGCATTTGCGATGCTTCAGAATGTGTTATTTCATTTTGTACGTGTCCTTCCACTTTTAGCACATTTCCTGTAACGCTGTTTACACCTTCATCGAGGCTGCTCAATAAATTGGAAGGTTTAAATACATACGTTCCATAATGTGCAGCACTATGTGGACTCATTTCATCAATGCTTACCCATTGTTGACGCACGTGATCTTTGGCACTTTGATACGTCTGTTCTTGTTTGTGTGTTTGATAATTTCCTAAAAAAACAGAGAGCATCAAGATTGAAATAAAGGCAATACTTATTCCTAAAAATATACGACTACGGACTAAAAAGCGCCATTCGTTTTTGATAATTTGCAACATAATATTGGTATTAGTTTTGCATAAATTGCAGATACAAAGTTTCTAGTTCGTTAGCACTTACATCTTTGCTATGTAGTTCTTTTACTAAAACCCCATTCTTAAGAATCCCAATGCGTTTGCAGACATCTCGTACACGAAAAATATCGTGGGAAGCCATTAAAATAGTTGCACCTTCCGAAGCGAGTTTCTTAAGAAGTTTAGAAAGTTCATTACTAGCCAATGGGTCTAAACCGCTAGCAGGCTCATCTAACAAATAGACTTTTGCTTTTTTTGCATAAGCAATGGCAATTCCTACTTTTTGTCTCATTCCTTTAGAATACCCACTCACTTTTTTAACATGTGCTTCACTTGCTAGCCCACAAGTGATTAGGTAGTTTTCCAGTTCACTTTTAGAATATTTTAAGCCTGCTAGCTTGCAGAAATAATCTAAATTTTCTAAACCAGATAAATAAGGATATAAATTTACATTTTCAGGAATATAGCCAATAAGCTTTCTTGTCTCTTGCGAATTATTACTGGTGTCTAAATCATTGATAGATACGCTTCCAGAATCAGGATTAAGAAAACCCAACAGCATATTAATAGTGGTAGATTTTCCTGCGCCATTAGCACCTAACAGCCCTAAAATTTCTCCTTTTTTAACTTCTAAATTTAAATTTTTAATAGCAATATTGCCCTTAAATGACTTGCTGACATTTTGTAATTTTATCATAAAAATATTTTGTTAATGCAACCAAGTTGCGAAAATAGATAATAAAACTTGCTAATGCAACATAGTTGCACTAATTTTGTATTTATGGGAATTATTAGAAAAACAAAAGCTGTTAACACGGTACTCCAAATTTTTAAAGGAAATAACGAAGCTAAATCGGTTGTATACCTAATAGAACTTTTAAATGACAAGATGAATAAAACGACGGTGTATCGTATTTTAGATAGACTTGAACGAGATGGAATTATTCACTCTTTTAATGGGAAAGATGGTTTAAAATGGTATGCTAATTGTGAAGATTGTTCAGTTAGCCATCATTCTGATAAACATCCACATTTTCAATGTACAGAATGCGATAAGGTTGAGTGTTTATCTGTAGAGATTAAAATTCCTTCCATAAAAAATCATAAAGTAGATTCTAGCGACATTCTTCTAATGGGAAAATGTGAAGCCTGTTATGTTTAAGTGTTGGCTAAAAATTTCTGTATAAGAGACCACAGCCATCCCACAGGATCACTATGCATATGATACCTTGTTGTACTTAGCTATTTATTCTACGTTCAAATTTTATTTTTCTAATTCCGTGGTTAGTGTTCCACTGTTTAACTTCTTTGAAATCAAATTTCTTATACAATTTAGTAGCCGGTCCATTCTCCAGTCCGGTTTCCACAACAAAAAGTTTCGAGTCAAATGTATTAATTACGTATTCCATCAACTTTCTTGCTATTCCTTGCCTGAAAAAACCTGGATCTACAACTAAACTATTAATATATGTAAAATTATTGTTATGTTCAATTTCAATTACTCCAGCTAGTTCCTGATTTTTTAAATATCCGAAAAATGCGGTGTTACTATTTACATAATTTTCAAGAGATCTTTTTAAGGGAGGAAAATCAGTAGCATTTAATATCTTTGCCTCTACTTTATATGATAATTGAAAAACTGAACGTATTTTTTTAGATATTTCTAAATCATTATTTTTTAGTCTTTCGATCATCTTTTGTAACAGTGAATTTTATTTAATATGTGTATACTATAAAAAAGCCCTTGAAAATAAAGAGGATTTAAATACTTTTAGGCATTAATATTTAAGAATTAGATTAAGTGAAGTTAGGTATAGGCAATTGTCTTCTCACTCTAAATAGTAGTTATTGCCATAGTATTTGTTTCTGGTCTTAATTGTAATACACCATATTTATCAAAACTCTATGGCTTTTATTTAGCTAATAAAAAGGATAATTTAACACAACTCCCGCTTGGTTTATTTTTGCTGATAACTAATTCTCCTTCATAGAAGTTTATGAGTTTTTTACTGGTGATTAATCCAAGTCCTAAACCCTGTTGCTCCATCTTGGCTCGGTTAAATTGAGTGAAAGCGGCAATTTCGTTTAGTATTCCTTCATCAAATCCTAAACCTTTGTCAATAACTATAATATGAACATGAGAATCATCCAATTCTACCTCAACTATAACTTTATCTTCTTTATTAGAAAATTTGAACGCATTGTCTAAAATATTGTTAATAATGATTTGAAAGTGAAAAGAAGATATTTTAGCATTAAAAGACTTTATATGTAATTCAATATCAGACTCTCGATTAAATTTTTGGGCTATAATTAGACTTTGTTCTTCTAATTCATGTTTACCTGTTTCCGTAATTTCTTTTTTTAATGAAGCCTTTTTTTCTTCATTATTGAGTAGTAATTCAACTTCGGTATAATAAATAAACTTTTGAAAAGTGCTTAAGAGTCGGTGACCAGATTCAAAAATTCCTGAAGCAAAATCTCTAACTTCTTTTTGATCTATCTCCATCTCTGCATCTTTCATTAAACTTGAGAGTCCTATAATTCCATTAAGGGGAGTAAGTAATTCATGAGGGATGGCAAAACTAATATTATATTGTAAGGTTTCTAATTTAATTTTTTCATGTTTTTTTCTTATTTTCTCTTTATACAAACGACTCTTAATTGATTTGATTAGCATATCGATATCAAAAGGTTTGGTAATATAATCGTCTACTCCCAGTATCATGCCTTCCCGTATATTTTCAACTGTAGATTTTGCTGTTAAAAAAATAAAAGGTGTGTGCTTGAGATATTTGATTTTTTGAATTTCGACGAACACTTCAAAACCATCTTTTAAGGGCATCATAATATCACATAATACAAGATCAGGTAGGTGTTTTTTGGCTTTATCGATTCCTTCATTTCCATTTTCTGCAGTAAATACATCCATTCCCTCAAAAATTAAAATTTCTTTAAGTTCTTCACGAATACTTTTAGTATCCTCAACGACTAATATTTTATATTTTCTCATGTTTTTTTATAAGGGCAAAATGATCTTAAAATTCGATCCTTTACCAATTTTACTTTTAATTTCTATTCTTCCATTGTGTAACTCAACTGCTTTTTGTAAGACAGATAATCCCAATCCTGTACCCGAAATATTTTGTACATTATTTCCGCGGTGAAAAGGCTCAAATAGTAGTTTAATATCTTTTTTTGAAATGCCAATACCATAATCTTTAAAACAAAAATAGGCGTTGGATTTTTTTTGCCCTATGGTTATTTCAATTGGTTTATCCTTGTCAGAATATTTTGTCGCATTACTGAAAAGATTTATGACTATGTGTTTAATCCATTTTTTATCAATATTTACTAAAATTATTTGTGAGGAGATATTATAGACTATGACTCTGTTTTCGGATTCACTGAGTTGGTATTCACTAATAATACTTTTTATTAGACCAACTATATCCAAAAGCTCTGAATCAAAGTCTAATTTTTGAGCATCAGATTTTCCAATAATTAAAATATCTTCTAGCATGATGGTCATCTCTTCTGTTTCTCTTTTAATTTTTTTCAAACGCTTGAAAATATCATTTCGATTTAACTTGTCGAAGTACCTTAAAATAACATCTGAGGTTGCTTTTATGGATGTAAGTGGTGTTCTGAATTCATGCGATGCCATCGAAACAAAACTTGTTTTAAGATGGCCCAAATCCTTTTCACGCTCTAAGGACTCTTGAAGTTCTTTCGTACGGAATTTTACTTTGGATTCTAAGTTTTCTTTGTATTCATTAAGAATGGTAATATCTTGTCCTACACCAAGCATACCAACAATTTTACCTTCTGCATTACGACGTGAAGATGAATTTAACAATACTATTACACGCTGTCCATTTTTGGCAAATAGCGGAAATTCAAAGTTGGCAGTTTCTTTTCCTTTTAAGGCGTTATCTAGTACTTTTTTTACTTGGTTTTGGTAATCTGAAGTGATATATGTGGATACCAGATCCTGTCCTAGTACTTCCGATTTTGTAAAGCCAGTAATCTTTTCTGATGTCTGATTCCATTCGTTGACCATCCCTTTGCTATCGATTCCGAAAATAGGAGCATTGGCGGTTTCAATAAACTGACGCAATTCTTTAGTGATAGCTGCTGATACAGTTCGTAAGGTATCCATTTCAGAAATGTCCTGTCCTACACCAATCACTCCATTAATTTTTCCATTTACATCACGACGCGTAGTAGAGTTGAGTAAAACCATTAGACGTTTACCACTTTTGGCAAATAGCGGAAATTCAAAGTTGGCAGTTTCTTTACCTTTTAGTGCATTGTCCAATACTTTTTTTACTGCAACTTGGTAATTATTGTTGATATAATTTTCAACTAAATTTTTACCTAAAACGTCATCTTTTTTAAATCCAGTAATTTTTTCAGAAGTCTGGTTCCATTCGTTGATCATTCCTTCATTGTCTATTCCAAAAATTGGTGCATTGGCGGTTTCAATAAACTGACGCAATTCCTTAGCAATAGCTTCTGTTTCGATACGGGTCTTTTCTAGCTCCTTTTGAAAGGCAAGTTCTTTGATAGCTATGTTTAATGCATTTGCTTGTTTTTCTTTTTTTCTGTTAGCAAGCGTTAATTTCTTTTCTCGTTTTTGTTTCTCTTCATATTTCAATTCAAGTTCTGCATTGGCAATGATTAACTCACCTACTCTTTTTTCTTTTTCTTCGTTTTTAATAGCAAGTTCTTTGTTAATAATGGCTAGTTCCTCAATTGCTTTTGCTTGAGAAATTTTGAAGGATAGCATAGAAGCTATCGCATTCAATATATTTAGTTCATTATCAGAAAAGTAATCTTTCTCTGGATGCTCAGAATCGATAATTCCAATCACAATACCATCCGAAAGGATAGGTACTGTTATCTCTGAATATCGATTTTCATCATCAACTATATATCTTGGATCCTTTGATGTGTCGGTGATAATTTCACTTACTCCTGTGAGTGCAACATGTCCACAAATACCTTCGCCTATTTTTAATTTAATTGGGTTCAGAACATCTTGAGCCGTGGAATTTTTATTACCGTGAGTTGCACATTGCAAAAGTTCTCCATCATCATTGATCAAGTAAATAATACAATTAATGTATCCCAGCTGTCCAACTGCATACTTCGCAACACACCAAACGGATTCTTGTGTCGAACTAGTGCGCATTAGCATAGAACCGAAAGTATTGATTGTTGATAAAAAGTGAGCCTTTCTATTATTTTGCGATTTTTCTCTCATTTTATGCTATTGTATCTGAACCTAGGATAAAACCATTTATAAAAAGGAATTCTTTTTTTTAATTTACAAAAGTATAATCTGTTAATTTTTGGTTAATATTATATTAATTTATTGTTTTTAATATGACATTAATCATATTGACAAAAAACCCTCTGCAAATTAATACAGAAGGTTTTATAATCTATTAAATGGATTAGATTTAAGGACTAGACTTAGTGAAGCTAGGTTTGTTTTAAAAATTATTAAAATGAAAAATAGGTAGGATACTGTTGTTTTAAATATGATTTTACGATAGCAATATCCTCTTTTGAGTTTAAATAAGCAGCAATGCCGACCATTACAGAAGTAGCTGAGAATAAGCAACTATTTATAGCCATTGTTATATTTTTGTTCCAATATTAGGTAGAGTTGTAAAGTCATTATAGGAGTTATTCTTTGTTAGCCTTTAATTTTCTGAACATCTTCTTCAATAGGCTGATTCTCATTTTTAAGATAAACATCTAGAAACTCAAGTATTCGACTATATGCTTCAATTTGATTTTCTTTTTTTACAAAGCCATGACCTTCATCCTCAAACAACACATATTCTACTGTAACTCCATTTTTTCTAACGCCTGCAACAATTTCATCTGATTCTACTTGTAATACTCTTGGATCTTGAGCGCCTTGCAATACAATTAATGGCTTGGTAACTTTATCGGTGTGAAACAATGGTGAAATTCGTTTTAAACGTGTTGAGTCTGCAGAAAAAGGATCGCCAAGTTCAAGGTAGAGTGACTCTCTAAAAGATTCCCAATACGGTGGAATACTTTTTAAAGTACGCAACCAGTTAGTTACTCCAAAAAGATTTACGCCAACATCAAATTCTTCTGGAGTATAGGTTAGGGCTGCCATAGTCATATAACCTCCATAAGAACCTCCAATGATTCCTATTTTGTCACCATCAATTTCCGTCTGCGTTGCTAACCAGTTTTTACCTTCTACACAATCTTGTAAATCTTTTTCTCCATGGTTTAAATCATCCATTTGATAGAATGTTTTACCGTAACCACTACTACCACGATTATTAACAGCTAAAACAGCATATCCATGGTTAACCATATACTGAATTAAAGAACTAAACCCTTGACGTGTTTGTCCTCCAGGACCACCATGAACCCAAACCATTGCTGGTACTTTGTTTTCTGCAGACGCTTGCTTTGGCAAGTAATAGATGGCTGGAATAACAGTGCCATCAAACGATTTATAGCGTACCACTTTGGCCGTGACTAAATCGTCAGCATTAATCTCATCATTCAAAACATTCGTGAGTTTGTGTTGTTCTTTCGTTTCTAAATTATAAGTGTATAAATCAGAAGGCGCATTTGAGCCTCCAACATACATGCGCATCCATGATTCGTCATCGTTAAAACTCACACTTGTAATGCTTTTATCACCAAAATCAGGTAATTCGATAGGTGTCATGGTTTTAGTGTCTAAAACATCAATTACGTTTTTACCATCTTCATTAACATAAACCACCATATATGTTGCTTGTGATGTGAAACCAGCGCCGGAAATATCCCATGATTTTTCTTGAACTTTTTTCTTCTCTTTTGTATGTAAATTATAAGACATTAAATATGAAAACTCTCCACCATCATCAGTAGTATAATAAAAAGTTGAATTATCTTTTGAAAAATCCTGAGCAGAATTAGCACTCGGGGTTTCATTAATTTTAGTCATTACTTTGGTCTCAACATTATAGAGCGATAGATCGCTATCATTTGTATTTAAAGATTTTGTTAAAGCAAAATGATTTTCATTACTAGACATTCCAGAAAAACTAAGTCCACTTTCATCTTTATAAATCATTTTAGATGAAAAATCATCAACAGACATTTTATAAACATCAAAATATCTAGAATCTCTTTTATTCGATCCAAAATATAAATATTGGTCATCTTCAGACCAACCATAAAAACTGGATTTAGCTCCCTCATCCGGAGTGATATCCTTGATGTTACCTTCTAAATCTCTAACATATAAATGGTCTATTTCGTCACCATTACCATCTGCACTTAACAGCATTCTATTGTCATTCGGAAAGTAAGATTCTGCAAATATTGAAGTGCTATCAGAGCTTGTAATTGCATTCATTTCACCGCCTTTAGTAGGAATAGTGTAAACATTATAGATTCCAGAACGATTACTAGAAACGAGTAGATTACTGTTGTCTGATGAAAAACTTCCACCGCCTATAGCTTCATTATCCATGAATTGTTCAATCGTATATTGTTGGATTTTACGGTCGACTTTCTCTTTGTTAGTTTTGTCTTCTTTGCAAGAAAAAATTAGCACTAATAAGCATAATCCTAAAAATTTTATTTTCATAATAATAGTTTTTTATTTTAACTTGTCTGATTGGTTAATTTTTTTAGGTATTGCGTGTTTTATAAAAATAGTAGCGGATTTAAATGTAAAAACTTTTTATTAAATACAAATTAGCTATGTATTAAACAGAAGATGGTAAAAGTACTTTTATATTATTTAGTCTTTTTAGTATAAATGGCTTTTTTTGTAAAAAAACTGATTAGAACAAATACTATAAATAAGATTATTTTTCCTGCTAAATAACCAAAACCATATTTAGTTAATCTGTCAAAATCTGTGCTTAAAATATTTACAATATTTATTAGTAGAATTATTGAAATAATAATTAAAATATAAAATATTATTTTTTTCATATAGTCTTAAATAAAAAAAGAAAGTTTTGGCGTTTAAGCTAAAACTTTCTTTTTGTTTTGGATTATTTAGTTACCGTTGTGGTTGTAGGTGTATAAATACCAAAAGTTAATCCTGAAACTAATCCATTTACGAATGATTGTCTTGTGTATACAGTATAATTTTCTGCTCCATCAGCCATTTCTTTTGAATTAGAAACTCCAACGGGTGCTAAACCCAAAATCACGTAATGATTCCAGTTGGTTGTTTCATTGTTTCCTTGAGCTCCACTACCTACCATACTCGTATAAGAATAGCAAGAAGATAATAACATTGATGCAGCAAATATAACTGACATCATTTTCATTGATTTTTTAATCATTTTTTTAAATTTTAATTAAACATTTATATATGGTACCCATTTTGAGTTTTATTTAGATTTAGTATAAAAGTAATAACAAATTAATTGTTTTTTTTATATCCTAATTTACAATATTAAACAAATTAATTGTTTTTAGAAAGCACACATGCACTATTTCGCTTTTACATTGTTATATGCTATTTTTTCATGTTATTAATTTTTCTTTAATGGTTCAGTATAATTTGATTTTAAATTTAAGTCCATTTGAGGAAAAGGTATAGAAATATTATTTTCAATAAATTTTTTATTGATAATTCTACGGATATCACTTTTTACTTTATTTATTCTGAATATATTTTTACTGAAAAACAACACTTGAAAATCTAATGATGAATTTCCAAAGTTTACTAATCTTGCTTCAGTTAATTCTCTGTCAGAGGTATCTGGATGCTCAAATGCACTATCTTCCAAAGTTTTTATAACTAAATCTACATCACTGCCATAAGCAACACCAACATCAATTCTAAAGCGAGTTTTTTTTGTTTGGTGGCTCCAATTAATTACTTTATTTGTAGTAATTAATGAATTTGGAATTATTATAGAAATGTCATCGGTGTTTAAACCTTTGGATGTTCGTAATCCAATACTTTGCATTTTTACAATATCTCCATCTATTTCTAAAATATCATCTATTTTTATAGATTTTTCTGAGAGTAAAATTATTCCTGAAAGCACATCGTTAAATGTTTGTTGTAATCCTAATCCTATACCCACAAGCAAAGCAGCCGAACCAGCTATTAATACAGTTACTTTAATGCCAATGGTTTCTAAAACTAAGCCAACTGCAATTACCCATATTACATACCTAATAATTTGAAATAAGGCATAAGCGTTCCCTTTGTCAAACTCATTAATTTTACGTTTGCGAAAAAGTGTTTTCTTAATTAATACTAATATTAATTTGGTAATCAGAAAAATTATTAAAATAGTCGCTAATGTATAAACTCGTATCTTATATTCCCCTACACGAATAAGTTCAAATTCCAAAAATTCTCTTA
>CAJXVL010000051.1 GCA_913061205.1 uncultured Flavobacteriaceae bacterium
AGATTCCTCTACGTCTCGTGGGCTCGGAGATGTGTATAAGAGACAGATTTATAACTGGCAGTTTCAAAAAGAATGGCAGTTTCTTTAATACAATATAACCCATTTTGTTTATCAACCCATTTTTTAAAATGATTAGCAACTTTAGAATGAATAATTTTATTTACTTTTTTTAATAATTCATCATCATTAAAAATCATGTCTGCAACATATTTTTTATTAATTTCTGTTTTTAAATATGAGTTTTCACCCAACAGAGCAATTATTTTTTTACGAATAACCTTAGAAGTATTTGTAAGTTTTTTAGCTTCAACATCAGCAATATATACTGGAACTCCCAAATCTAAAAACATGGATAGAATTGTGGTCTTTCCACTTCCAATTCCTCCTGTAAGTCCAACAACTTTCATTTAAAAATTAAATAATTAATTTTATTTTCTTGAATTTCAAGATTAATTATAGATTCAGGTTGCTTGATTAAGTGTGGTATCATAAAATCTTCTTGATCATTTTTTTTGTCAAAATCGCACATTAGTAAAAAATCAATAGCAGTTATTTCATTATAATCCTCCATAGCCACATCGAATCTTATGGTAACATTTTCAGGAACCAATCTTATAGATAGGTCAGAAGGTAAATTATTAACAAGAACTGGAACTAACAATGATTTCTGAGTAAATTCTTTTACAAAAATATCTAGTTTAACAGTCTCTTGTGAATAAGAGATACTTGCATCATTTGATTTATTTAAATTAACAATAGCTGTAATATTTTCATTAACATTTGTTAATTCTAATAATTCAGTTTTTATTTCAGTTAATGTGTCTAAATATTGTGTAGGTCCAGAAATTGCTATAGAATCTGGAGATATTTTATATTGACCAATCGAATTAAATCCGTTTTTAAACTTAATGTTTTCAAACAAAGAAACTTTTACTTTTTTTGTTTTTAATTTATCTAAGAAAACTTCCATTTTTTCAATAGAAACATTATTAACTATAATATCATTTTTTAATCGTGAAGTGATGGTTCGTTTAAGTTCACTGTTGGAAATTATAAAACTGGATGTTCCTGCTTTAATATATTTTGGCAAATCAATAGTTATTATTGGTTTGTTTATTTTATAATATAAAAAATAAAAGCCACTCGTTGTAAAATCAAACGTTACTATATCATAATTTTTTTCTGAAACAATAACTCCAAGTGGAGCATTTATATAGTGAATTTCAGCTTCTAAATTAGATGTAAACTCCCGAGAGAATTTTGATATAAACCAAATAAATGTCGTTACAAAAAGGAATAATAGAAACATCTTGGGTTTTCCTTTTTTTGTATTATTTGTTTTAGTTTCTGACATCGACTTTAAAATATATTTATGTTAAAATTACTTAAAAAATAATTTAGGAAACTGTTTTTTAGGATCTCTTTTTAAAAAACGTATGTAGATGGTCGATTTCAAAAAAGCAGAACCATATCCAATGAATTGTATGAAAACTGCAATAATAGATAATAGACCAATAGATATACTTTTATTCTTAGTGCTAGCATCTAACAATACCATACTTAAATAAGCTATTAAAGGAACTAAGAATAAAAAATTAAAAAGGATTCCAAAAAATAAGGAAGCAATGATAAAAAAAATAAAAAGAGTAGGAAACCAGAAAGTGATGCTAGCTGCACTTGGATGCCAATCATTTAATATAGGCCTCACCAAACCAAACTTATATACTTGCTGATAAAATTTTTTCCAAGAGAGCCTTCGTTTATGGTAAACAAAAGCGTTTGGTATAAATACAGTTTGATAATTTTCTTTTAAAATACGTTGTGATAAATCTGGATCTTCACCTGGGTGAATTTTTGAAAATCCTTTAGTCTTTAAAAACACTTTTTTAGAAATTCCCATATTAAAGCTTCTGGGTTCAAATTTCTTGATGCTTTTTTCACTTCCCCTAATACCTCCAGTGGTATAGAATGAAGTCATTGCATAATTAATTGCTTTCTGAACTAATGAGAAATCAGTATTTGCAGCATCTGCTCCACCAAAACAATTATAGAAATTTTTTTTCAAAAAAGCATCTACTGTTGTTAGATAATGAGAAGGTAAAATACAATCGGAGTCCAAAATAATAAAGTAATTACCTTTAGCCTTTTGCATGCCAAAATTTCGTGAATCTCCAGGCCCAGAATTTTCTTTAAAATAATAAGATATACTTAATTTTTCTTCAAAACCTGAAATAATGTCTTTGCAAGTATTAGAAGAGCCATCCTCAATTATTACAATTTCATATGCTACTTTAAAATCTAATTTCAAAAAACTTTCCAAAAGTTCTTTCACCTCTTCTGGCCTGTTAAAAACAGGGATTATAAAAGAATATGATATAGAATTTAGCATTAAACAAAGGTAAGCAAAAAAAAAGCCATCCATAATTACTTATGGATGGCTCATCGTTTTATAAATTATATTATTTCATAAAAGTTTCCATTACTTCATTACTCACTCCCATATTTGAGAAGCCTCCGTCATTATATAAGTTCTGAAGCGTCACCCTTTTAGTTAAATCACTAAACATAGCAATCGTATAATTAGCACAATCTAAGGCGGTAGCATTACCTAATGGTGACATTTTTTCAGCATAAGCAATAAAACCATCAAATCCTTTTACTCCTTGTCCAGCCGTTGTAGGTGTTGGAGATTGAGAAATAGTATTTACTCTAACTTTCTTATCTCTCCCAAAAAAGTAGCCAAAACTACGAGCGATAGATTCTAAATAAGCTTTATTATCAGCCATGTCATTATAATCTGGGAATACACGTTGTGCTGCCATATAGGTTAAAGCAACAATACTACCCCATTCACTCATTGCATCTTTTTTGTACAACACTTGCATTACTTTATGAAATGAACCTGCAGAAACATCCCAACCTTTATGAGTAAAGGTATAATTCTGATCGGTATATGCTTTTCCTTTACGTACATTAACAGACATTCCAATTGAGTGTAAAACAAAATCAATTTTACCACCTAAAATCTCCATTGATTTATCTACTAGATTTTCTAAATCTTCAATACTGGTAGCATCTGCTGGAATGATTTCAGAATTAGTTTTAACCGCTAATTCTTTTATTTGACCCATTCTCATTGCAATTGGCGCATTTGTTAAAACAAATACTCCACCTTCTTCATGAACTTGTTCGGCTGTTTTCCAAGCAATTGAATTTTCATCTAAAGCTCCAAAAATAATTCCTCGCTTACCTTTTAATAAATTATATGCCATCGTTTTTTATTTTTTACGGTTGTAAATATACACTTTAATTCAATAGTTCTTTTGCTTGATTTATTGCTGAAATCGATTTGTTTTTACCTCCAATCATTTCTGCAATTTCACTAACTCTTTCTTCTTTTGTTAGTGTTTTTAATTTTGTTTCAGTGATTTGATTAACATCTTCTTTGAAAATTTTAATATGCTGATTTCCAACTGCCGCTAGTTGTGGTAAATGAGTAATAGCAAACATTTGCATTGTCAAACTCATTTCCTTTAAAATTTCAGCCATTTTATAAGCAATTTCTCCTGAAATACCAGAATCTATTTCATCAAAAATAGCCGTTGGCAACTTTTTGTATTGGGCGATTACCGCCTTAATCGAAAGCATAATTCTACTTAATTCTCCACCTGAAGCAACTTTATTTAAGGGACCAAAATTATGTCCCTTATTTGCAGTAAATAATAATAATAACGAGTCTGTACCATTTTTCTTAAAAATCGTCGTTGAAGTTAATTCAAACTTAAAAGCTGCATTAGGCATCCCTAATTCATTTAATATACTCGTGAGTTTATTTTTTAAGGTAGGTATAACAATTAGGCGCTTTTTATGAATTTTATTGGCGAGATCTTTTACCTTATTTTTTAACTTTCCTTTATATATTTCTAGTTTATCAATTTCTCCATCTAGATTATTGGTGATTTCAATTTTTTCTTCTAATATTTTTTGAATTTCGACCAATTCAGAAACTGTAGCAACATTATGCTTTTGTTGGAGTTTATAAATAGTTTGAAGTTTTTCGTTAATTTCATTAAGTAATGAAGGATCTGCCTCTATACTTGATGATAAATTAATCATTTCCTCAGAGATATCATCCATCTCAATAATAATACTATTTAATCGTTCGTATAAATTTTGAAAATCTAAAGAAACAGTATTCAGTTTAACAAGTAAACTTCTTGTTTCTTTTAAAGTATTTAAAGCTCCATATTGCTCTTCATTTAACAAACCACCTACAGCTGTTAAAGTTTCTTGAATGGTTTCTGTGTTACTGAGTTTACTAAAAGTTTCTTCTAATTCATTTTGTTGTATATTTTTTAAATTAGCCTCCACCAATTCATCATATAAAAAAGTATTATAGTCCAACTCTTTAGATGCGGATTCTTTTTTGTAAACCAATGCTAAAATTGTTTCTGAAACTTCCTTATAATCTTGTAATTTTTCAGAATAACTTTTCAACAACACCAAATTACCAGCTAAAACATCTAAAATTTCTAATTGATAGGTTTCTGAAAACAAGGAAAGAGTTTCATGCTGACTATGTATGTCTAGCAAATAATTTGACAGTAATTGAAGCTGAGAAAGAGTTACCGGTGTGTCATTTACGAATGCCCGTGATTTACCAGAGGGTAAAAGTTCTCTTCTTATTATAGTGTGTACATCAAAATCAAGTTCAAATTCATTAAACAAAATTAAAAATTGACTTTTATCTAATATAAACTCTGCTTCAATAATACATTTTAATGTATTATTCCTAATACTATTTAAATCTGCTCTTTTGCCTAAAACCAAAGAAAGAGCACCTAGAATAATAGACTTTCCCGCACCTGTTTCACCTGTAATTGATGTTAATCCTGAAGTAAATTCAACACAGACATCATCTATAAGAGCAAAGTTTTTTATGGAAAGTTTAGAAAGCAAATTTTAATTTTTAAAAAAATATTTTAAATCTCTAATTAATGCAAATAGATAATTCTATTTAATAAAATATATCTTAATATTTTATTTCCGCCCAATTAGATCTTTTGGTAGGAGCCATTCTATTTAAATTATTGATAAGCGATGTGATGTCTACGGCAGGTCCATCTGAGAATATACTTTGGATTTCGTCTGATTTCGCATCAAAAAAAGTACGCAACAAATAAGAGTTTGGTCTTCTGTCATTTATTCCCTTTAGAATATTTATGCCATTAGCAATATTAGATTTTGCGGTTCTAGGAGATGTAGACATTAAATCTAACCCATTTATATGATATTCGTAAATAGCAGAATGATACTCTGAATAAACCTGAGAAAGTAATGCATCGTTTAAACTATATCTTGATTGCTTACCATCGGTAGATTTCCATCCTCTAAAACCACTTGTTGCAGCAATATTTACGATTTGTTTTGCTATTGCAAAATAAGGCTCACCTCCATTTAATTCAAAAGTATCGGCGTCTAGACCGATAATGGTATAAACATGAAAAGCAATAACAGATATTAAATTTGAAGTAAAGCTATTGATATTAAAAACCAATGGTTGAAACTCTACATAACTAAAATTAAATTGTTTATCGTTATAATTATAAATTGGACTTGTATAGGAAGATCCATATACCGGTCTAGATGACTGAATTTGTATAGTAGCTGTAAATAAATTTGAATCGAAATTAGAAATTATAATAGACATATTGCATTCTATTTTTTCTTGATTCTTATAACTTTTATCGGTCCAAGCAGTTGTATTTATAAATTCAGTTAATTGAGTTTCTAAAATTCTAAAAACTTGATTATTAGGCTGGCCTGTTTGCTCAGCATTGATATATACCGAACAGTTTAACTCTTGAGCATAACTAAATATTGATACAAAAAAAATAGGTACAAAAAGTAAATTTTTAAACATGTAATTCTTTTATAATGTGTTGTAAAATATCGTTTGCGACTTCCTTCTTAGTTTTGACTTTAAAAGTAGCTATTTTATTATCTTTAGATATCAACGTTATTTTATTAGTATCTAATTTAAAACCTGCACCTTTATCATTAAGCGAATTTAACACAATTAAGTCTAAATTCTTTTTATTCAATTTTGTTTTTGCATTTTCTAATTCATTTTGAGTTTCCAATGCAAAACCTACTAAATACTTATTGGATTTTATTTCTCCTAATGATGCTAATATATCTTTAGTTTTATTTAGTTGAATTGTTAATGTTTCTTCTTTTTTCTTGATTTTATGAAGCGCTACTTTACTGGGTGCAAAATCAGCTACTGCTGCACTTAAAATAGCAATTTCACAATTTTTAAAATAATGATGAGTTGCCTTAAACATTTCATTTGCGGAAGTTACACTTATGAGATTAATAGCATCGTTGTTTATTTTAAGACTAACTGGTCCTGAAATTAAAGTTACCTGAGCACCTAAATTTGCAGCTACCTCAGCAATAGCATATCCCGTTTTACCACTGGAATGATTTCCGATAAATCGAACGGGGTCTATAGCTTCATGGGTAGGTCCTGCTGTTATTAATATGTTTTTATTTTTTAAAGGAAGTCCATCTAAAATATTATTTTCAACTAATGAAATAATCTTTTCTGGTGCTGCCATTCTTCCTTGTCCTTCTAAACCACTAGCTAATTCGCCAAAATCTGCAGGAATTTGAATATTACCAAACTCATTTAATTTTTCAAAATATATTAAAGTTGAAGGATGCTTATACATGTCTAAATCCATAGCAGGAGCATAATAAACAGGACATTTAGCAGATAAATAAACAGCTAACAATAAATTATCGCAAGTACCATTAGCCATTTTAGACAAGGTATTAGCTGTTGCAGGAGCTATTAAAATCAAATCAGCCCAAAGGGCTAACTCAACATGGTTATTCCATTGGGCATTTTCGTTATCTTCTTTAGTGAACGAGGAATAAACTTCATTTTTAGAAAGTGTAGAAAGTGTTAGAGGGGTGACAAACTCTTTAGAGGAAGGAGTCATTACCACTTTAACATTAGCTCCTTTTTTTACAAAAAGTCGAACTAAAAATGCAGATTTATAAGCGGCAATACCGGCAGTTACACCAAGTAAAATATTTTTACCACTTAAAACTGACATTTATTATTTTTCTAATTCTTCGTCTTGAGTATTTCTATGGTAGATTTTATCATCTAACCATTCTTGAACAGCAATTGCATGTGGCTTCGGTAATTTTTCGTAAAATTTTGAAACTTCAATTTGCTCTTTATTTTCAAATATTTCTTCTAAGCTATCATTATAAGTAGCAAACTCATCTAGTTTCTCTAATAATTCTTTCTTGATATCTTCATTTATTTGAACTGCTCTTTTAGAAATAATAGATATGGCCTCATAAATATTATTTGTAGGTCCATCTACTAAGTTTTTATCAATAGTAGTAGTGTTTGAAGGCGCTTCAGTATTCTTTAAATCTTTCATATATTTATTATTAACTCGGAACTTCGGTTGTTCCTAATCTTATTCCTATATCTATTATTATTTCGTTTGCTTGTTCTGATAATTCACTTTCACTAAAATATTTTAAAAAATCATCGTAATACTCTAAGGCTTTTATCAAACGTTCTTCAACCTTTTGCGGCACACTTTGCAAAGCTAACTCATATTGAGCTTGGAAGCGTCCATAATAGGCATCTATTCTATAAATAGAACCTGGGTGATCGCTTATGAAATTTTCAAAAGCAGCTATTGCATTTTTATAGCTATTTAGGGCCAATCCCGTTTTCAAATATTGCATTGCAATTTCAATATCTTTTTTCTGCAACTTTAAAGTTAGTGAATTAACTTTCTCATTTGATTCTGCACGATATTCTGAGTTAGGATATGTATCAATAAATGATTGCAATTTCTCTAATCCTATGTAGGTATCTGTTTGATCTAATGAATAAATGGGTGATAATTCGTAATAACTAGAAGCAGATTTATAGGATGCTAATTCTACACTGTCACTCTTGGGATAAGAAACTACAAAACGCTCAAACTGATAACCGGAAAGGTAGTAGTCTTCAAGTTGGTAATAAGTATTTGAATACATGAACATTAATTTTTCAGCTTGAGGCTTTCCTCTATAAACTGGAACAACCTGTTCCATTAGCTTTAACGCTTTTTTATATTTACCCTTATTGTACATTTTTTCTGCCATTGCATATTTTAATCCAGAATCTGGATTTCTTAACATCTTTTGGTATTCACCACAAGAGCTTGTAACAATGATAAATAATAATAGTAATATACTCTTTTTCATAGATTTAAAAATACCGTGCAAAAGTAATCAATTTAAAGAGATTACAAAAACTTATTGGGGTACTAAAGTAGAGATCATTTTTTTGTTGTTCCTAGTGTTTTTGAATTTTTAAATTTGAAACTAACCGCTTTCCTTTATAAGTTTGAAATAAATGAATCTATTTTAGTTTGTAAAGTGGCACTTATACTAACTAAAGGTAAGCGTACAGTATTGCCACAAATTCCTAAACTTTTAAATACACCTTTTATTCCGGCTGGATTTCCTTCTTCAAAAATATATGCTATTGCAGGAGCTAACTTATAATGAATTTTATATGCATCTTTTACATTTTTATTAAGACCAAGTCTTACCATTTCTGAAAATTCTTTTGGAAATCCTTCTCCTATAACTGAAATAACTCCGGCACCACCAGCTAAAATAATTGCTAACGTGATCATGTCATCACCGGAAATCACAAGAAAGTTTTTTGGACACATCGCTATTAAACTCATTGCTTGAGCTATATCGCCTGCTGCTTCTTTTATACCAATTATATTTTCAAATTGCGTCGCAAGTCTTTTTACTGTAATAGGTTGAATATTGGAAGCTGTTCTTCCTGGTACATTATAAATAATAATTGGTTTTTCTGAAGCTTTTGAAATAGCTGCAAAATGTTGATAAATTCCTTCTTGAGTTGGTTTATTATAATAAGGTGAAACCGAAAGTATTGCAGTAAAGGCTGAAACATTAGTGGTCTTTAATTCTTTAATTACAGCAAGTGTATCATTACCACCTATCCCTAAAACCAATGGTAATCTTCCGGCATTTGTATCGACGATTGTATTTACAACCAATTGTTTTTCTGCCTTTGATAAGGTAGCACTTTCAGCTGTAGTTCCCAAAACAACTAAATAGTCAACTCCGTTAGCTATGGTATAATTAACAACCCTTTGTAAACCTTCAAAATCTATTGTTAAGTCTTCTTTAAAAGGAGTTATTAAAGCAACTCCAGTTCCAATTAATTCTTTCATGTGTTTATATTAATTTATTAAAATTGCCACATAGTGATATTTATTAGTGATTTTTTTAGTCATTAAAAAATTTAAAATACCCCTTTTATAATCAACAATTCAGATGGGAGTTTTTTTTAATTTATTTTATTTAAAACTCGAAAATATTTCACCAACTCTTTTTTAATAACAGTTGTATTTAAGGGGTCTACGTCAATTAACAGATCAAAAAGACGATTGTCAATTTCTTTAAAACCAACTTTAAATTTTGCATTACTTTTAGATATCATTAAATCTAAATAACTATTTTTAGTACGATAGTAACCTACCAAAACATCAAAAGGAATTTCTAAAAAATCATTTGCATTTTTATTTTGAATCTCGCCATTCCATGAAAAATGTTTATTATTAATTTTATTTTGATGCAATGTTGGTGTTTTAGTATTTACTTCTGAAAAGAAAAATAGTTTAACATCTTTTTCATGCAACTCAAGATCTTTGGAAATTTCATAAAATTTTTCAAAGGCAATATTGATTTCTTTATCGACTAAAAACCCTATCGTATGCAATTGATCATTAATTTTAGATACATCTCTGTTTTCTAAATTTTTATCAATACTTCTTTTTAGGAATATTTTTTGAATTCTTTTTAACATAAAACGAGTACAGTTCAATACAAAAATACAGCATTAGCCTGAAGTATTAATCAATTTATAAAATCATTAATAAAAAATCATCTTCTGTCATAATAGCTACTCCTAGGTCTTCAGCTTTAATTCTCTTGCTAGGTCCCATTTTATCTCCAGCTACGACAAAATTTGTTTTTTTAGAAATTGAACTTGATAATTTCCCTCCATTTTGTTCAATTAATTGTTTTAATTCATTTCTAGAAACCTTTGTAAATACTCCAGAAACCACAAAAGTATTGCCATCAAGTTTATTAGTCTGATTGCTTAATTCCTCCTCAGAAACTTCCAATTGAACTCCATAACTCTTCAAACGATTTATAATATCATTGTTTTCAAATAACGAAAAGAAATCTACTACACTTTTTGCAATAACTTCACCTATTTCATCTACATTGATCAATTCCTTTTCTGAAGCGTTTGCCAATCCATTTATACTTTTATAATGTTTAGACAATTTTTTTGCTACAGTTTCTCCGACATATCGAATACCCAAAGCAAATAAGACCCTTTCAAAAGGAATTTTTTTAGAAGCTTCAACACCAATAATTAAGTTTATAGCACTTTTTTCTGCCATTCTATCTAAAGGTAAAATATCAGAAACGGTTAATTCATATAGGTCTGCATAATTGTGAATTAGACCATTTTTAACCAGTAAAGAAACGGTTTCTGACCCCAATCCATCAATATCCATTGCTTTCCTTGAAATATAATGCTGAATTCTACCTGTAATTTGTGGTGCACACCCATCGATATTTGGACAAAAATGCTTGGCATCTCCTTCCTGTCTTTTTAGTTCTGTATTGCATTCAGGGCAATGAGTAATGTATATTGTGGGTAAAGAGTTTTTAGTTCGTTTTCCTAAATCCACTCCAACAATTTTAGGAATAATTTCCCCTCCTTTTTCTACAAAAACAGTATCGTCAACTCTAATATCAAATTTTTCGATTTGATCTGCATTGTGCAAGGATGCTCTTTTAACAATAGTTCCTGCTAAGGATACTGGCTTTAAATTGGCAACTGGTGTAACCGCACCCGTACGTCCTACTTGATAGGTAATCTCCTTCAAAACAGTTGAAGCCTTTTCTGCCTTAAACTTATAAGCAATTGCCCAACGTGGAGCTTTTGCAGTATAACCCAATTCTTCTTGCTGAAATAAACTATTGACTTTTATAACAACTCCATCAGTTTCATAAGGTAAATCATGTCGGTGGATGTCCCAATAATCTACAAATTCAATGACTTCAGAAATACTCTTAGCAATTTTAGCAATAGCTGGTACTTTAAAGCCCCATTCTCGTGCTTTTTCTAAACTTTCAAATTGAGTATTTATTGGTAATCTATCTCCAATAATATGATACAGTAAACAGTCTAAAGGTCGTTTAGCTACTTCACTGCTATCTTGTAATTTTAGACTTCCTGAAGCTGTATTTCTTGGGTTTCTATAGGGATCTTCTCCTTCTGCAATGCGCTCTTCATTCATTTTATTAAATCCTTCAAAAGGCAAAACAATTTCGCCTCTAATATCAAAACGATTTGGATAGGTTCCTTTTAAAACTAACGGAATTGAATTAATGGTTTTTATATTGGTGGTAACTTCATCTCCTTGGTATCCATCTCCCCTGGTGACAGCTCTCAATAACTTTCCATTTTCATATGTTAAACTAATTGATGCCCCATCGTATTTAAGCTCACAAGTATATGCTATTTCTCCATCTACTAATTTTTTAATACGTGTTTCCCAATCTTCTAAATCTTCTTTAGAGTATGAATTAGACAAAGAATACATTCTATAATCATGCCGTATCGTATTAAAATTTTTAGTAATCGTCCCTCCTACTCTTAGGGTAGGTGAATTTGCATCGTAAAACTGAGGATGTTCTTCTTCTATTCTCTGAAGTTTTTTCAGTTTTATATCGAAATCATAATCTGAAATCGTAGCATTATCCAGTACATAATAATTATAGTTATGCAGCCTTAACTCTTCCCGAAGATTACTGATTTGTTTTTTTACATTCATAAAACAAATATAATAAATGAAACCTCAAAGGATATAACACCTATGAGGTTTGCATAAAAAATTATAAACAATTTATTCTTCTACATAATAATAATTAATGTGACTAATTAAATATCAAAAAATAAATTCTTATACATTACATGACATATGCAATGATTTAAAAATTTATGCTATTTAAAAAGATAAAATTATCTTTGTAAAATCATACGTCTTGATTCTATATAGCTTCCAACCTGGAAAATATAAAAGTAGACACCATTGCTCAAATTTTCTGCATAAAATGTTACTTCATGCTCACCAGAAAATTGATTGCTATTCACGAGTGTTGAAACTTTTTTACCAAAAATATCATATACTGTAATAGTTACAAATGCATCATCCTCTATTCGATAAGCAATTTTAGTTGTTGAATTGAATGGATTGGGGTAATTATGGCTCCAATTAATTTTTGAAGAAGCCCCATCAATGTCATCGATAGATAATACTCCACCAAAGTCTATATCACTGGTTGAATAAAATGCTTCTGGACTATCGGATCGCTGCCAAATACTATAAATAATATGTCTGCCCGTTCTAACAGGTAATGTTACTTGTATGTCTACGGTGCTTGCTGCTGGACTTGGAGGTGTTCTAACAAGAAGCACAAGGCTATCCCATGTTAATATTTGATCTGGCGACCAACTTTCTTTTGTAATGTAGACCTCATAATATTCCGATGCATGAGGAGCAGTATTTGTCCATGTAATTGTAAATGGTCCTGGAGAAACAGGAGTTGCAACCCATTCTGATGTTATTTGATCCATGCCACCGTACTTCTCTGGTCGGCCTCCACTAGGCAGATTACCATCAAACACATATAACTCGTGTTCACCATTAGCATTCGCTTGGTTAATTTCATTCCAGTCATACAATGGTTGTGTACCATGAGATAAAACTGCTGCTATACAAGGAGCAGAATCAGGATTCTCAGGGTTTTCCTGATAACAATTCCAAATACGACTGGCTGGACTTGTTACGGTGCCATGTGGATAAGCAAGTTGTATTATTGTCAATAAAATAATAATAATAGATAAGTGTCTGTAATTCATAGCATTGAATTTAAATTAATAATAAGTTAGTCCGCAATAAAACCTTTAGGACCTCCTAATAACAACTCTACCTTAACTAAGTTTATTGTATTTAAAATTTTAGTATATTGATTACCAAACTCTTATACTTAGTAAAAAGATAACTGCTTATTTAACAAATATTTACACAAACACAATATTTCTAATCCTTTCGCTATTAAAAAGAGGCATAAAAAAAAACCACCCTAAATTAAAAGAGTGGTTTTTAAATGTTATTATTTAAACTATTTATTTTCTAAT
>CAJXVL010000052.1 GCA_913061205.1 uncultured Flavobacteriaceae bacterium
TATTCGGTAGATGACAATGACATTTGCTGTACCATCTCAAAATTAACAATATTTATAACCACCTCTTTGGTTTTTAATACATTTTCTAAGGTGTGTTTAGTTGTGTTGTCTCGAACCCTTCTCGCAGGCGAAAAAATTAATATAGGTGGATTGGCACTAAAAACATTAAAAAAACTAAAAGGTGATAAATTTACATTTCCATCTTTATCTATTGTACTCGCAAAAGCAATAGGGCGCGGTGAAACAGCGCTTAATAAATAACCATGTAATTTTGCAGTACTAATTTCTTTAGGTGTAATTGAAATCATCGTTTGCAAATATATCGAAACCGCTACTTGTGTAAAAATATGTTTATACAATAATATCAACATATTTACTTTATATTTACTCTAAAGCATCAAAAGCGAATTATATTAAAAAAATATGCTAAAAAATACCTCAACAACTCGTTTGTTATTATTCATCTCTTCAATAACTATCATTTCATTAATTATTTGGAATACTTTTTCTTTTTTCAAAATATTAAAAGAAAATGAACTAACAAAAATGGAAATTTGGGCAACAGCTCAAAAAGACATAAAAAAAAGTGATCAATTAAAACTAAGTTTTAGTGAAACATCATTAGAAGTTTTACAGAGTAATAATACTACTCCTATGATTTCATATAGTCCCAAAGAAGAAACTTATATTCATAGAAATATTCCTGAAAATAAAATTAATACCCAAAAAAAAAGAGACCGACTAATTGAACAATTTACTGAAGAATACGAACCTATAAAAGTATTTTATAACAATGAATTATTACAGACTATTTATTTTGGTAATTCACCACTCATCAATAAAATAAAATTTTATCCGGTAGTGCTTATCTTCATTATGTTACTTTTCTTTTTTGCAATTTATTTCTTTTTTAGGACCGCAAAAGCTTCTGAACAAAATAAACTTTGGGCAGGCATGGCAAAAGAAACGGCACATCAAATAGGCACACCATTATCTTCATTGGTTGGTTGGGCTGAGATATTAAAATCTGAAAATGTAAATCCAGATTATATTCATGAAATAGAAAAAGACATTGAGCGCTTAAAAATAATTACCGATCGATTTTCTAAAGTTGGATCCGTTCCTACTATGAAAAAAACAGATGTTGTTAAAGAAACTAAAGCTTCTTTCGATTATATACAAAGACGTTCCTCGAAGCTTATTAATTTCTCCCTGGACATTCCAGAGACTCCCTTAATGGTTAATTTAAATCCACAATTATATAGTTGGACGATCGAAAATATTGTTAAAAACGGAATAGACGCTATGAAAGGAAAAGGAGATATAGAAATTTCTATAACTACTAATTTAAAATCTGCTTTTATTCGAATTTCTGACACTGGAAAAGGAATTCCAAAAAAGGATTTTAATAAAATATTTAGTCCAGGTTTTACATCTAAGAGAAGAGGATGGGGATTAGGACTTTCCCTAGCAAAAAGAATTATCGAAGGCTATCACAAAGGCAGGATACGAGTTTTAAAAAGCAGTCCAAGCGAGGGAACTACCATGGAAATTATCTTATACTTACAAAACGATTAATAGTTAGATTTAATTTTTTTTGCCAAAGCAATAAACGCTTCGTTATCCATCGCTATTTTATGTTTAAAAGACATGTCTTTCATCTCATTTAATGGAATTAAATGCACGTGAACATGAGGAACTTCTAAACCAATCACAGACATTCCAACTCGATTACAAATCAGTGTTTTTTCAATTGCTAATCCCACCTTTCTAGCAAATTGCATTAATCCTAGATAGGTTTCTTCATCAAGATCTAATAGTTTATCAACTTCCTTTTTTGGAACACAAAGGGTATGTCCTTTTACATTTGGGTCTATATCTAAAAACGCAATAAAAAGATCGTCTTCAACAATTTTATAACACGGGAGTTCTCCATTAATAATTTTTGTGAAAATAGAAGCCATAATTAAACTCTGCTTAATTCAACAACCGTAAACTTCATAGTGCCGTTAGGTACCGTAACCTCAGCAACATCTCCCACTTGTTTTCCCAATAGACCTTTTCCAATTGGAGAATCTACCGATATTTTACCAGTTGATAAATCCGCCTCACTTTGAGCCACTAATTTATAAGTCATTTCTACACCATTGGATTGATTTTTAATCTTTACTGTAGAATGTATTAACGCTTTTGAAGTATCTAATTGAGATTCATCTATTATTCTTGCTGTTGATAAAGTTCCCTCTAATCTTGAAATATGCATTTCTAACATTCCTTGGGCTTCTTTAGCAGCATCGTATTCTGCATTTTCACTTAAATCTCCTTTATCTCTCGCTTCCGCTATATCCTGTGATGCTCTCGGACGCTCTACATCTTTAAGTTGGTTTAACTCGTCTCTTAATTTTTTTAATCCTTCTGCGGTATAATATGACACTTTACTCATAAACTTAATTTTTAAATAATTGCAATCTGTTTTTTAATAAAAACACTACTGCTTTCGCAGCAATAAAAAAATCCCACACAAGATGGGACCACTATATACAAAGATAGTAAAAATAAAAATATCATCTATTTTTTATTGTATTTTTGCTATACAATACTATGAAAATGAAAAAAATAGCAATCGCATTATTATTAAGTATAACTTTAATATCTTGTGATAGTAGTGATGATAATAATCAAAATCCGAACCCCTATTTAGTTATTCCTCCAGTAAGTTTAAGCTTAAACTTAAATCTTCCGGAATATACCGATTTAAAATTCCCAGGAAATAGTGTTATTGTAACCAATCAAGGTATAAAAGGAATTATTATTTATTGTATTAATACCGATTTATATACTGCTTCTGAATTAAGCGACCCCAATCACAACCCAAGCTCATGTTCAAAAATGGACGTGATTGGAATAATCGCAACTTGTCCTTGTGACGATGGTAACAAAAACGATATAGTAACAGGACAATTTACTCCTCCAAACAACGAAAAATACCCAATGTTACAGTACCGCGCTGAACGAAATGGAGATGTTGTTAATATTTATAATTAATATCCAGTTATAATTTTATAATAGCCCCAATTAAAAAGTTAATGGTTGCTTGGGGATAATATCCGGTGCCTTCTACTGTCGTTGTAACACCTGGAACCGAAAAAGTATCATCATAAGTGTAATAATAACCATTTGATACATACTTCACATTAAAAATATTATTCACCAATCCTGTTAATACAATTTCTCTTAAAAAAGGAATGTTATTTAAGGTATAAGAAATATTAAAATCGTTTATAAAATAGGCCTCTAACTGTGAAACATCACTATCGACATTCCCCATATACTGCTTGCCAACATATTTAGAATACAATCCTAATTGAAGATTCTTTATAGGTTCATATTCAATTTTATTAGCTGCAATAACGCTTGGAGAAAATGAAATATTAGTAGTTCCTAAATTTGTAAAATCACCATCAATAGGGGCAACAAAATCTTTATTTTTATTCGTACTTAAAGCAATATTGGGTAGGATTCTAAAGTTGTCAAAAATCGAAAATATTGCATCAATTTCTAGGCCTAAACGATAACTTTTACCACTTGTAGCTCTAACAGGAGCACCTACATCATCTATGGCGCCAGTAAGCACTAATTGATCTTTGTAATCCATAAAATAAAGATTCGTACTCACTTTTGTTTTCTTTGCAGCAAAACGCCATCCTAACTCATAATCATCTAATTTTTCTGGTTTTGTGATACCATTTTCAAAATCATTCCTATTGGGTTCTCGTTGTGCTCTTCCATAAGAAGCGTAAAGCTGATTTTTTTGACTTAGCTCGAAAGTTAGTCCTGCTTTTGGATTGAAAAAATTATAATCTTCATCAACTTCTAAAGGAACTTTATCTGATGTTACTCCTGAAGTTTTATAATTTATAAATCTACCTTGTAAATCTCCATATGCACTCCATCGATCATTAATATAATAGGTAGTTTTTGCAAATACAGTGAATTCGTTTTTTGTACCATTCCCTTCATAATAACGATCTCTTATTTCAGAATTGCTAGCATATTGAGACCAAATTATTTCTCCAAAATGATCGCCATCGTAATGACTATAAAAAGCTCCAGCTGAAACATCCAATTGATCTTTCTTGTAATTTACATTGGCATTGACAACATAATAATCATTATCCAACCAACGTCTTCTAATTAAATCGGTAGTATTTATAATTTCTTCACCTATAATAATGGGGTCTAAATTATAAAAATCAAAATCTTGATCTTCTTTATACTGCTCGTAATATCCCCTACCATAAGTATAATTTAAACCTAAACTTGTGGTCCAATAATTATGGATTTTTTGATTCCAAAATAATTGATAATGATCTTGAGAATAATTATCAGTTTCATTATCGTAAAACTTTACATTCCCTTCGTCATCTGTGTATATCCCTGAAGGGTTAAATGTCCTATCGGTTTCTAAAGTTTCAGCATCAATACCATACCATGCTTGATACGTTTTTTCTTTTCCACCAAAAACTAATGCCTTGATAAGAGTATTATCATTGACATATGCACCTTGTAAAAAATAAGATTTTAAATCTGAAGTTGCCCTATCAATATATCCATCCGAAGAAATTTTTGAAAGCCTACCTGACAGTTCAATATGATCATTTAATAATCCTGTGCTAAATTTTACATTATACTTTTGCGAATTAAAAGACCCTCCAGCTAGACCAATTTCACCATAAGCTTTTTCTGAAATAGCATCGCTTAAAATGTTTATACTGGCTCCAAATGATCCCGATCCATTGGTTGATGTTCCAACACCACGCTGTAATTGTAAATTTTCTATAGATGAAGCAAAATCCGGCATGTTTACCCAAAAAGTTCCTTGACTTTCAGAGTCATTATATGGGATTCCATTAATGGTAATATTAACTCTTGTAGCATCACTACCTCTAACACGTATCGATGTATATCCAATTCCTGCTCCAGCGTCTGTTGTGGTAACTACTGATGGTAAATAATTTAATAGTACCGGAATATCTTGACCTAGATTTGTTTTAGCCAACGCTGCTTTATCTATATTAGAATGTGTAATTGGAGAATCTGCGCTTACTCGAATCGATTGTACTAAAACTTCCTCAAGAATTTGAACTTTGGTACTGTCTTGAACTTTCTCTTGTGCCGATAAATTAAAAAATAATAAACTTAATCCAGCTGTAATTAGTTGTTTTTTCATAATAAAAAATAAATTAAATAAAAGGAGTAATTATTTTTTGTTATGTATAGTAAAATTTTGAAAGGTTTTCTTTCGGTTTTCCTAAACAGCATTACCTGTTCTAGGTTCTATGGGTATAATCTCAGCCATTTCTAGCACCCCTTTGAGATGCGACAAATATAATTAATTAATTAATTTTAGGTGGTTTTCGATTCATTTTTTTAGAAGTATTTTTCTTTTTAGTCTGAATGCGTTTCTCAACAGAAGATCTAGAAGGTTTTGTTTTTTTTCGAGGTATTTTTATCTTTAAATTTAATTGCAATAACTGCAACATTTTATCGATTACAATAACTTTATTTTGATGTTGACTTCTAGTATTACTGCAAGAAAGTTTTACATATCCATCGGAAGATATTTTTGAAGCTAGTTTTTTTAATAGTCGTTCTTTTTCATTTTCTTCCAAACCATTTGAATTATGGATATGAAAACTAAGTACTATTTTAGAAGAAGTTTTATTTACATGTTGCCCGCCAGGACCACTACTCCTTATGGCTTTAAATACAAACTCATTTATAAGTAATTTTGCATCCATTTTTTATAAAAGATTCAAAAGATTAAGCGTTGGGACGATGCTCGTTGTGAAGTAGGTCATTTATAGTTTTAACTGGATTAAAAGTGGCTAGTGGCACTTCTACAAATGCAGAATTCCAAGCGGCCATTGCTCCATTCCAAAGTCCAGGTAACTCTAAAGCTTTTAAAGGTTTCCCATCTTGGGATTTTTGAGTTATAATACCTGCATTAGGATCTACATATTTTGATAAATCAAATTTATTTCCTTTGTAATCTCTTAGGGCACAAACCAAATCAACAGGATTAAAATGAGTTGCCTCACTTACAATAATTTGCTGCCTTTTATCATCAGGGTTAATTTGAGCTATTTCAACTATTTGAAGTGAAGTTGTATCATCCTGATTATTAATCCAAAATGGTCCACCCCCAGGAGCTCCAGTATTTTTAACAACACCACAAACTCTAAGTGGTTTATTTAAAATATTAAAAATAGATTCGGCATCATTTGGAGCTTCTTTGATATTTAATTCGTTCCAAAGAAATGACTTTATTTCATTTATCATTTCTAGAGAAATACTTTCTTTATCAATAAGCCTTAAATAGGTAAAAATTTTCTTTTGAATCCAAAGTAATTTTCCAGCCAACACTTTTTTATAATGCGCTATTTCTTCTACATATTCTTCTACGGCTACATTATCGATGTTTTTAATAAAAACGATATCGGCATCAACCTCATTTAAATTTTCAATTAAAGCACCATGACCTGATGGTCTAAGTAAACATTCTCCGTTTGAATTTCTGAAGAAAGTATTATCATTTTTTACGGCGATAGTATCGGTTTCTTGTTTCTGAAATGAATAAGATATATGAAATTCCGTTTTTGTTTTTTTGGAAACTCTATTTTTAACCGCTTGAAATTCTTTCTTAAAAAAATCAACATGTTTTTTTGAGAATGTAAAGTGTAAATATGCATTGTTATTTATTGAACCGTAATAGGCGGTTTCATATAAATGCTCTTCAAAAGCAGTTGTAACATATTTATTGTATTTATGATAAGGGATTAATCCCTTGGGCAAATTCGAAAAATTTAACCCTTTTTCTTCCAACATAGTCTTGACCAGTAAATATATTCTAGTTCCTTTAGTACCATGCTTAAAATCGGGATACAATTCTCTTATTTTTTTACGAACAGCATTTAAAAAAGCAAAATCTTTTATTGAATTAATAAAGGTTTCTAACAGTTGATACTCTCCTTTTTTTAAATAAGAATTCAGTGTTGTTTCATTTGGATTGTAATCTTCTAAAAAATTAAATAAAAACTGAAACATTCGAGTTGCAGCACCAGATGCGGGTACAAATTTTATTATTACTAAATTGTTCTTTCTTGAATCATAAAACTCAATTAATTTTTTTTGGTCATCAATAGAAATCGATTCAATACCATTATTAATAGAAGCAGCATTCAAAACATCAACAAAAGGAATTCCGTCAGAGAATGTTTTTAGCTGATGATAAATTTTTTCAATAGTTAATCCGTGTCCCTTTAATTGCTCTATGTCTTTTTTTGATAAACTCATAGATTATTTTTTTAATAATTGATCAATGTGTTTTACGGCTTCTTCTAAACGTTCCTTTTTATTACCCTTCAATAGTATATAGGGTCTGTTATTTTCTTTTAAAACTTTTTCAAAAGCAAGAAACATTTCTAATCTTTCTTTTGGTTTATCCCTTAAATCATCAGCCTCCCAAGGAGTATCGATATAAGTTAATAAGTATAACTGATATGTGTTTTCTATTGCATACTTATCCAATAAAGGATGACAATTACCAGCATAATATGCCTCCGAGTAAACTTTAGTTTCTAATAAATCGGTATCACATACTAAAACTGAATTGGTTTTTTTAGCCGATCTATTTTCTAATTCCATTTGTCCAATAGCAATAGGTAATAGATCTGACTGCTCACAAGTTCTGCGTTTATTATTCCATTTTTTCTGAAGATATTCACGTGCATATTCAGGAACCCAAACCGAATTATAATAACGCGCCAATTGTCTTGCGAGAGTCGTTTTTCCAGTTGATTCTGGACCAAACAAAACTACTTTTATACAGTTTGATTCTGTTTGTTTAAGTTTTTCTTCCATTCTTTATATCCTAAAAATGCCAACACAAAAAAGATGGTATATTGTATCCCAGTAAATCCATATCCTTTAACAAAATATAAAGGGATAGAAACTATGTTTGTGATGATCCAAAATATCCAATTTTCAATCTTTTTATTTGCCATTAACCACATAGCAACAAATGCAGCCGCAGTAGTAAATGTGTCTAAATAAGGGGTTGCTTTTCTAAATTCAATTAAACTGCCAGCACTTATTTTCTGAAAAGCATAATGAATGCTGTCCATAAAATTTAAATCGGGCATTACATTATAATGCCTATATGCGATAATCACAAAAATTGCTGTAAATACAAAAATAGCAAATGCCTTTATATTATCTAAATAATTTGTTCTTGATATTTTAAGAGGCTCATGGGTTTTATTAGATATTCGAGTCCACATATACCAACCATATAAACTCATTAAAGTGTAGTAAATATTAATTATTAAATCACCATACAAAGCCCATTGTGATAATAAATAAACATATAATCCGGTGCTAATAATTCCGGTAGGATACACTAAAATATTTTCTTTTTTAGCATAAAAAACACTTGTTATTCCTAATATAGCAGCAATAAATTCTAAAAAAATATTTATGCCAGAAACTTGTTGATATGGTTCAAGGAAAAAATCGACGATTGTGTTCATAGATTTAGATTTTCAAATACAGTTTCCATTAGCATATCTACTTCTGCCAGATATAATTCTCCTTTTTATTTTATTAACGGATGCATCTGTAAGAGAATAGCAACTATTTTTAATCATTCTTTTTTCTTTTGTTTAATAAAGCATAAGCACAAGTAAAACCCTCAAATTCTAAAAACCAAATATGATAAGTCTCTTTTTTATCTTCAAAATCAACCGAGGCAGTTGTTTCTTTGGAATAAAAGTTAAAATCATCTACAAAAATATGATTTAAAAATGTTAAACCAACTCTGTTAAAACTTTTATATAATGACTCTTTAGCACACCAAACTATAGTTAATTTTCGAATCATACTATCTTGATGATTTAAACTTTGGTAATCATCTGTCGTTGTAAATTTATGAGCGATTCGTAAAATTTTATCTCGTTTCTTTTCTATATCGATTCCAACTTCAATAACACTAATAATAATAGCTGAAAAAGTGAATGAATGCGTTATTGAAATATGCAAACCATTATCTAAATGAGGCTTTCCGTTTTTATCATAAAACAAATCATGATCGGTATATCCTTCAGAAGCCAATAAATGCCGTATGCTCAAAAACCCTCTTTGATGCAACTCACTCTTCATATTATTTAATCTAACAGCGCTTTTATCTGTTAAGCTGATTCCATCATTGAGCTCCTTATAAGATTCTTCAATCTTCCAAATGAGTACTTTAGTAGTAGAATTAACTGTTATAGTTTTGTAAAGAGGCATTAGATATTAAAGTATATTGTGTATTTTTGCAATTAGAAAAAATCATTTTTTTTCGACTAAAAAACAAATATAATAACAAGTTTTCCACTTTTGTGGGAATAAAATACATTTTTATGTCAACCAAAACAATACCATTCATTGCCTATAAAGTAAAAGATATTTCTTTATCCAATTGGGGAAGAAAAGAAATCGAACTTGCTGAAGCAGAAATGCCAGGATTAATGTCTCTTCGTAAAGAATATGAAAACGAACAACCTCTAAAGGGTGCTCGTATCGCAGGGTGCTTGCATATGACCATACAAACTGCAGTTTTAATTGAAACCTTAATCGCGTTAGGAGCTGAAGTTACTTGGAGTTCTTGTAATATTTTTTCAACTCAAGATCAAGCCGCCGCCGCTATTGCAGATGCAGGAATTGCTGTTTATGCTTGGAAAGGGATGACAGAAGAAGAGTTTGATTGGTGTATCGAACAAACATTATTTTTCGGCGAAGATCGCAAACCATTAAATATGATTTTAGATGATGGTGGAGATTTAACAAACATGGTATTTGACAGGTACCCTGAATTAGTAGATGGAATTAACGGTTTAAGTGAAGAAACTACCACTGGTGTTCACCGTTTATACGATCGCATGAAAGAAGGAACCCTACCAATGCCAGCGATTAACGTAAATGATAGTGTTACCAAATCTAAATTTGATAATAAATACGGATGTCGCGAAAGTGCTGTAGATGCAATTCGTCGTGCAACCGATATAATGCTTGCTGGTAAAAGGATTGTGGTCTGTGGTTATGGAGATGTTGGAAAAGGAACAGCTGCTTCATTTAAAGGTGCTGGAAGTATTGTAACCGTTACTGAAATTGATCCAATTTGCGCTTTACAGGCAGCAATGGATGGTTTTGAAGTTAAAAAGTTAGAAACAGTTATTGCTAATGCTGATATTATTATAACAACAACTGGAAATAAAGACATCGTTCAAGCCCGCCATTTTGAAGCTATGAAAGACAAAACTATTGTTTGTAATATTGGCCATTTTGACAATGAAATTGATGTTACTTGGTTAAATGATAACCATGAAAAAACCGAAATAAAACCACAAGTTGATAAATATACTGTTAACGGAAAAGATATTATTCTATTAGCTGAAGGCCGTTTGGTAAACTTAGGTTGTGCTACGGGTCATCCAAGTTTTGTAATGAGTAATTCATTTACCAACCAAACATTAGCTCAAATTGAACTTTGGACTAATCTAGATAATTACGAAAACAAAGTATATATGCTTCCAAAACATTTAGATGAAAAAGTAGCAAAATTACACCTTGAAAAAATTGGAATCGAATTGACTAATCTTCGTGAAGATCAAGCAGAATACATTGGTGTTGAAGTTCAAGGTCCTTTCAAACCTGAATATTATAGATATTAGCATAAATTAATATTCATCGATCGACTCATCGAAAGGAGTAATCAATTATTAGAAAAACAAAGGCCTTCAATTTAAGTTGAAGGCTTTTTAGTTATATTTTTTTTCTAAACAGATAGCTCATCCAAATTGGATTGTTAATTTCCGTAATGGCCTTCCGATCTATAAATTCCCAATTATATGAATTCATATAGTTTAATAAACTAGATGTGCCTTTTAAAGCTTCCATTTCTTTAATTGTTACCAACTTCCCTTCAAGCGATGACTGATTTTCAACTTTAATACGCTTAATTTTTCCGCTATTATTCATTTTTTGAATAATGATTATTTCTAAGTAATCATATTTGGTGATTTCTTGAGCCTTTGTTAACGTTATTGAAAAAAGAAATGATAATACTAATAAAGCCTTAATAATAGATTTTTTCATAACTAATATTTTAAATTAATTCTTTATTATAATTTTTGTAAAATCAATATCATCATTATTAAACTTTGTAAAGTATATTCCTTTGACTAGGTTAGTAAAATCAAATTGACTTACTCCCTTGTTTACACTTTTTATGAGTATTTTTTTTCCATTTATATCGTAAAGTTCAATTGTGATATTTTTATCTGCTTCGCTTCTTATTGTCAATATATCGTTCACTGGATTAGGATATAATGTGATTTTAGAATCATAAAAAACATCATTTATATTTAAATTACAATCATAAATTAATACAGGTAGATCAACACCTGGGCTTACAATATAATCTGGACATTCCCCGGGTGCACCTTCAACGAAATAAACTCCAGACTCCTCTTGTTCTGTCAATGTTATGGATGTCCCATTCTCTCCTTCAATTGGCACCCCATCTTTATACCATTGAATATTAGTATTGTAAGGTTGTCCTATTGAGAATGTAATAGAATCACCTAAACAAACCTTAAATAAATCATCTTCAAAAATATAATTCCCAGAACTCTCGACTACCATTCCTGCAAACACCCAGGAATCAATTAAAACTTCTGGTGATGTTTCAGAACAACTATTTAAAGTAGTAGCTACATTAAAATAGAACAAATCATCTACTCCTTGAACAACATCCAAAAATTGAGAGGTCTCCCCTGGAATAATTTCCCACTCTGTTCCGCTAAAACTTTTCTTAAACCATTGGTAAGCATCATATTCTTGTGTGAAAATCTGAATTACTTCCGATGGGCATAAAATAAAATCTCCTTCTGTTTCTATCGTAGGTGAGTGATTACATTGAGCGGAAATAAAATTATAACAAAACAATCCAAAAAGAATACATACAAGTCTCATAAATATATCTATTTAATACAATCTAAATATACAATTTTTCAGCTTTATTATTGATTAAAAGTGATTGATACCAAAAAACCTCCAACTAAATTAGTTGGAGGTTTTTTTATAAACTGTAAATCTTCTTTCTTAAGCCTCGAAAGGCACAATAGAAATATAAGATTTATTATTTCTCTTTTTAGTGAATTTCACAAGCCCATCTACTTTTGCATGTAACGTGTGATCTTTTCCACCATAAACATTTTCTCCTGGAAAATGAGTGTTTCCTCTTTGTCTAACAATGATGTTTCCGGCTATAGCGGCTTGACCACCAAATATTTTAACACCTAGTCGTTTCGATTCTGATTCTCTACCGTTCTTCGAACTACCAACTCCTTTTTTATGTGCCATTTTCTCTTAGTTTTAAAAATTAAAAATTAACTTAAGGCAGCTACTAATTCAGCTTTCTTCATAGAAGTGTAGCCTGTAATACCTTTTTCTTTTGCCATAGCTTTTAATTCAGCAACAGTCATAGAAGCAATATCTTTAGATGTGCTTTCTTCCTTTATAGGAGTAGTTTTTTTGGCTTTTGGAGCTTCAGGCTTTACTTCCTTTACAGGAGCTGGTTTTTTAGCACCAGAACCTACAATACTCTCAATTACTATTTCAGTAAGAGATTGTCTGTGACCATTCTTTACTCTGTATCCTTTTCTTCTTTTTTTCTTGAATACAATAACTTTATCACCTTTAAGGTGCTTAATGACTTTTGCTCCTACTTGAGCTCCATCGATAGCCGGGGCGCCAATAGTAACTTTGTTACCATCGCTTAGCATCAATACATTGTCGAAAGAAACTTTTTTTCCCTCTTCTGTTGCTAAACGGTGTACAAAGACTTTTTGATCTTTTGCAACTTTAAATTGCTGCCCTGCTATTTCTACAATTGCGAACATAGCGTTTCGTTTAAATTTTATTATTATTAAATTTACCTCTCTTGAAGGCGGGTGCAAATATATGACTTAATACGATAATAGCAAACCCTTTATTTAAATAATTTAAACGTTAAAACTCTTAGCGTTTGGAGTTTGCTAAATAAACACCTAATAAAATAATAACCGTGGCTACTCCCTGCCAAAAACCAAAAGACTCCCCATCTAAAACCCCCCATGAAACAGCTATTATAGGCATAATATAAGCAACGGAAGAAGC
>CAJXVL010000053.1 GCA_913061205.1 uncultured Flavobacteriaceae bacterium
AGATTCCTCTACGTCTCGTGGGCTCGGAGATGTGTATAAGAGACAGATATAATTATAAACCCATACATGACCATACCTAAGCTCCATTATATATCCCAAGGAAGCACTCCGATAGCGCATCTTGAAAATATCCAGAAAGCATGTGCTTCTGGTGCAGAATTAGTCCAACTGCGTTTAAAAAATGTTTCAGAAAAAAATATTTTAAAACTAGCGAAAGAAGCTAGAGAAATGACATCTTTCTTTCAAACTAGGTTAATTATCAACGATCACTATAAAATTGCGAGGGCAGTTAAAGCAGATGGAGTCCATTTTGAGAAGATGGATACCTGCTTAATAACAGCTAGAAGGCATTTGTATACTTGGCAAATTATTGGTGTAACTGCAAATACCTTGCAAGATTGTGAAACATTAATTAGTAAAGTAGTCGATTATATTGGCTTGGGACCTTTTAGAGTTAACACAAGTAAAACCCATTTAAGTCCCGCTTTAGGTTTAAATGGATATACTGCCATTGCAGAGGCCTTAAAAACCGATACTCCAATTATTGGTTTTGGAGGCATCAACATAAAAGACGTTAAAGCTATTTTAGAAACGGGTATTCCTGGAATTGGAGTATCTGATGAAATTACCAAGGATTTTAATACCATAAGAACATTCAACCAATTACTAAATGCATCTTCCACAGATGAGCAGCGCCATACTTTTAAATAAATAGAGTTTTAACACTCAACACTTTATTAAAAAAAATATTATAATAAGAACACCATCAAGAACTACATGACAACATCGAACATCCTGCTTTATGCCTGGCCCAATCTGGTCGTTTTACAAACCATTTTTCATTCTCTACTTGTTCGTCATAGGGATTTCTAAGCAATTTAAATAAGTCGTCAATTAATTTATAATCACCTTTATTAGCAGCATCAATCGCCAATTGTGCCATATAATTACGAAGCACATATTTAGGATTTACTTGGTTCATTTGCTCTTTCCGTTCTTTAAAAGTGTGATTTTCTTTTTCTAAACGTGTTGCATAGTCCAAAAACCATGAATTCCATTTTTGTTGTATCGAATCGGAGACTTCATTAGGTACATAAAAAGCATCCTTAACTATAGTCAACCCTTCTAAAGGACTTTCTGTGGTAAAATCACTTAAATTTCTAAAGAAAATCGTCATATCTGTTTCTGTTAATTGTAAAATATCTTCTAAATTCCCGATTAACACTGTATCATTTTTTTCTTCTTTAACCAAACCTAATTTACTTCGCATCATAGATAAATACTGTCTTTGTACTTTTTCATGATAACTATGTAAAATACGTTCTAAGTCCTCTGTTTCTCCAATTAATGGATATAAGGCATTTGCCAACTGGTACAAATTCCAATGTCCAATTTCCATTTGTGACCCAAACGTATACCGTTTAAATTGACTGTCTGTAGTATTTGGAGTCCAATGATGATCATACCCTTCTAACCAACCATAGGGTCCATAATCTATCGTTAATCCAAGAATGGATAAATTATCAGTGTTCATCACTCCATGAACAAAACCGACCCGTTGCCAATGAACAATCATTTCTAAGGTACTGGTTAAAACTGCTTCAAAAAATTGTAAATACGTTTCTTTAGAAGGTGTTCCCAATTCTGAAAAATGGTGTTTAATCGTATAATCTAATAGTTTTCTTAATGTTTCTTCATCTTGTCTTGCAGCTAGTAGTTGATAATTACCAAATCGTAAAAAATTTGGTGCTACTCTGCAAACAACAGCTCCTTTTTCATATGCTGCATTGCCATCGTAAAACATGTCCCTCATTACTTCATCGCCAGTCAATGCCAATGTCAAGGCTCTAGTTGTAGGAACTCCTAAATGATACATTGCTTCGCTACACAAATACTCTCGAATAGAAGATCGCAATACTGCCAAGCCATCAGCAGTACGAGAATAGGGTGTTTCCCCTGCCCCTTTTAATTGTAGTGTCCAATGTTTATTTTTATGTTTAACTTCCGCTAAATTAATTGCACGACCGTCTCCTAATTGTCCTGCCCAATTACCAAATTGATGTCCACCATAGCACATCGCATAGGGTCTGGTATTCGGTAAAACACTATTACCAGTAAATACATTTAAGAATACTTCATCAGTTACATCTTCTTCAGACAAACCTAATTCAGATAGCATTTCAGGTGAAACATGCAGTATTTCTGGTTTTTTCGTTTTTTTAGGGGTCACATAAGAAAAGCAAGCCTTTTCCACTTGCCTTCTTGTGTTAGCAAGAACTGGATCTGCTGGTAATTCTTTAGTAAACCTATCGTTTATATTAAATTGCATGATATTTACCTTTAATTATCTAATAATTTCATTTTTTTATCAACTACTATCGCATCTAGACTCATTATGCTTCTCTTCGCAATACTTCTAATGGTGAACTTTTTAAAACACTTCTTATATTACTTAAGCCTATTCCCAATACCAATAGTGAAATTCCAGGTAAAAAAACTAAAAACGGAATTATGGAAGGTACAAAGGGCTCTTTAAAAACAAATATGGCTAATAATAAACTACTTATCAATGCCAATACTATTCCAACTAAACTACCTAAAATTCCTAAAAACAAATATTCTAATGCAGCTATTTTTAATATTTGAACATTTTTAGCGCCCAAAGTTCTAAGCAATACACTTTCCTTAATGCGTTGATATTTACTATTTCGAACCGAGCCTATCAAGACAATAATTCCGGTAAGAATACTAAAGAAAGCCATAAAATTGATAATCCAAGAAACCTTATCTAATATATCTTCTACAATACTAAAAACCTGCCTAAGATCTATAATCGAAACGTTTGGATAACTTGCCACCAAATCTCGTTGCAGTGCTGCAGAACTTGATTCATCAGCTACATAGGTAGTTAATACATTAAACTGTGGTGCATTTTCTAATACACCCTTTGGAAATAAAACAGTGAAATTGAGTTGTACACGTCCCCAATCAACTTTCCGAATACTACCAATTATCGTTTCCACAAGCACTCCTTGTACATTAAAAACAATAGGATCTCCAACAGTCACTTTGGCATCTGCAGCAAGATTATCAGAAATTGAAATTTGAATTGGATTTTCTCCGCTCTGTTTAGAAGTCCACTCCCCTTCTATCACTTCTTCCGATTCGATAAGTGAATCACGGTAAGTAGCTCTAAATTCATGATTTAAAAGCCAAGTTCTTACTTTGCTAGTACTATCGCTGCGCAAAGTATTCACTAATTTTCCTTTAATACTATGCATGCGCATAGTTACCAAGGGAATATTATCAGTAATAGTTAAATCATTCTCATCAAATATTTTTACAATTCCATCAAGCTGATCTGTTTGTATGTCTAGTGTGATCAGATTTATATTTTCAGAAGATTGATCAGCCTCGGTTTTAGATAATAAAATGTCTTTGGTAAAATATAAGGTACTTATTAAAAAAGTACCCAATCCAATTGAAACTAATAATACTAAGGTTTGATTGTTTGGTCTAAATAAGTTTAATAAACTTTGTCTTACCGTAAAGTCTGCTCGTTTAGGAAAATAAGATTTAACGGCTTTCATAGATGCTATTGCAATACCAGCTAAAATTGCAAAAGTCACTAAAATACCCATGACAAATGTTAGTGCGTATAAAGCATTTCGGAGTAACCAAAAGGAAAATAAATATAAAAAAACGAGGATTAAACTAAATATAATTGAACGTGCTTTAATTGGTTTTATTTGAGGAGTACCACCGATGCGCAGTACCTCCAAAGGCGAAACATACCAGGTACGAATAAGTGGTAATAATGCAAATAATACCGACATAAAAAAACCAAGTAAAACTCCCATAAGCAATGGCTTAATAGCGATACTGACTTCCATATCAAAGGGTAAAAATTCTTTTAATAGGTAAGGAAAAAGCTCCTGTAGAACTATCCCGATAAGACTACCCAAAAACCCTCCAATAATTCCTATGGCCGAGATTTGTATAAGAAAAATTAAAAAGCTTTGTTTTCTACTTGCACCCATGCATTTTAATACGGCTACTGCTTTTAGTTTTTCCTTGATGTATATGTTTACAGAACTAGCAATACCTATACAACCCAATAACAAGGCTATAAAAGCTGCAAGATTAAGAAACTTACTCACATTAGCGTAGCCTTTCCCTAAACGTTTACTAGTGCTTAAATGTGTATCTAAGCCGGCATTTTCAATAGCTAATGCAGCAGTTAGCTTTTTTTCTAAAACTGTTAAATCTATAGTTGGAGATTTATAAAAAAACTTATATTCTTTGCGACTCCCAAATTGTAAAAGTTCCGTCTGGGCAATAAAACGATTGGGAATAATAATTGGTGGCGCTACGGTAGAAGAAATTGATGAACTACCTGGAATGGTTTTTAAAGATCCAATAATCGCTAAAGTTACTTCCCCTATTTTAATAGAATCACCAGGTTTAATATCAAACTGCAACATAAGAGTTGCATCTACTAAAGCTCCACCTAATTTTTGAAAATTATTTGCTGCAGAAATAGGTTGTGTATCAATGCTGCCATAAAATGGAAAACCGCCTTCTAAACCTCTAACACGAACCAATTTAGTACCTCCGTTCTTTGGAAAAGCAATCATGGAAACAAAATTAACCTCTGAGGCATCTGGTTTTAAAGAATCGATAATGGACTGTGCTCTTTTGCTTGGTATTTGTTGGCTATCAATAATAAAATCAGCACCCATTAAAGTTTTAGACTGTACCTGTATATTTTCCTCTAGATTGGTTCCAAACAACTGAATAGAAACGACCGCAGCGATCCCCAAAATAATGGAGGCCATAAAAAGAATTAAACGTATTCTGCTTGCTTTTGCATCTCGCCATGCCATTTTAAAAAGCCAGGCGATGTTGTTTTTTGAATTAAATTTAGAATTGCTCAAAATGAAGTAGTGGGTTCGTTAGTTATTATTTTTCCACCTTTAAGTTTTAATATTTGTTGTGTTCGATTGGCTAATTCTAAATCATGGGAAATAATTACCAAGGTTGTACCGGCATCTTTATTAAGTTCAAATAGCAATTGAATTACTTTTTCTCCGGTTTCCTCATCTAAGTTACCAGTTGGTTCATCAGCAAATAATATAGAAGGTTTATTGGAAAAAGCTCTTGCTAAAGCAACCCGTTGTTGTTCTCCGCCTGATAACTGTGATGGATAATGATCCATGCGATCCATTAATCCTACTTTTTTTAATAATGCGCTTGCACTTATTGTTGCATCTTTTGCGCCTTGTAATTCTAGGGGCACACTTACATTTTCAAGTGCGGTAAGCGTCGGTAATAATTGAAAGTTTTGAAAAATAAAACCAACTTCTCTATTTCGCAATTGTGCACACTCATCTTCATTTAACGTATTTAAATCAAAACCACACAATTCAACGGTACCCGAATTTGGTTTATCTAAACCAGCACATAAACCCAATAAGGTAGTTTTTCCACTTCCAGAAGGTCCAACAATAGAAAAAGTCTGTCCCTTTTCAACATCAAAAGACACATTTTTTAGTACTGTTAATTGTTTAGAACCGCTAGTATATGTTTTTTCTAGCCCATTAATCTTTAATATCTTTGGCATATAAATTTAAATTTATTTTACGAATATGAACAAGGCTAAAAATATACAAACGTTTTTAAATCTACCCACTCAAATTGTATCTAAATTCTTAAAGTTTTGTTATTTTTTGATCGCTTTAGTTTTGATGTCTTGTGGCAATTCAAATCCTATCAAAAACAATAATGAATCGGTCACGGTGACCCCTATAGAAAAAGAAGAAGCAGAAACAAGTTCAAAAAAAACCATTCTTTGCTTTGGAGATAGTCTAACAGCAGGCTATGGTTTAGAAGACAGTAATGATGCCTTTCCAAGTTTACTTCAAGATAAATTAGATTCTTTGGGATTAGAGTATGTAGTCATCAATTCTGGATTAAGTGGTGAAACATCGGCAGGAGGTAAAAACAGGATTAAATGGGTGCTTAATAAAGACATTGATATTTTTCTTTTAGAACTGGGCGCAAATGATGGATTACGCGGAATTCCATTAACTGAAACACGCGCTAATCTTCAGGTAATTATTGATGAGGTACAAGATAAAAATCCCAATACAACAATTATACTAGCCGGAATGGAATTGCCCCCTAATATGGGTAAGGTTTATACTTCTGAATTCAGAAGTGTTTTCTCTGATTTAGCGAGAGAAAATAATTTAAAGTTTATTCCTTTTATTTTAGAAAATGTTGGAGGCATCGCTGAATTAAATCAACGTGATGGTATTCATCCAACCGTTGAAGGTCATAAAATAATTGCTAATACCGTTTGGGAAGTTTTAGAAAATATGGTCAACCCTTTATAAAAAAATTTCAGAATACAGGGGTATTTTTTTCGAAGTGACCTGACTTGATAAGAACTATTTTAGTGTAAAATTAATTTTTAATAGGTACATAAAAACACCTTAGAACCTGTATGCTAAAAAACGGAAGTGCACCTAGAAAAATTAAAAAAGATCAGAAAATATTAATTTATATATAAAGCTCTTTTTTTAAATTGATTCGCAAGTATTTTTTAAAAATACCATCTAAACCATTAAGTAAAACAGTAGATGTTAAAAAGCAAAACAATAAAAACGATTAGATCAAAAAAGATAAAGCTAGTTACTTTAGTCTTATTGTTAGCGAATAGCATTCTTTTTGCACAAGGAAATCATTTGAAAATAAAGATTAACCCATTTTTTAAAACAAAAGTTTTAGAAAAAAACTCTTGGTATGTTTCAAAAAACAATGATTCACTTCAGTTTTCTAAAATAAAATTTTACCTAACAGATTTTAAAATTTTAACAAAAGAAGGCAAAACCAAGCAGCTCCCAAATAGTGATTACTTAGTAAGTATTTTTAATGGTGAAAGTAGCAGTATACTTCTAGAAAACAGCAGTTATAAAACAGGAGATCAATTATTATTTAACATAGGAGTGAACGAAAAAATGAATACTTCAGGAGCACTTTCTGGTGCTTTAGATCCTGCTAATGGTATGTATTGGTCTTGGCAAAGTGGTTATATTAACTTTAAGATAGAGGGAAAAAGTCCTAGCTGTAGCACTAGAAAAAACAAATTTCAATTTCACATTGGAGGCTATAAAAAACCATTTGCTGCTACCCGATTTAAAAGTGTAACTATTACTAATGCAATTAATAATGTACTTATAATTGATTTTGATATTGCTACATTATTTGATTCTATTGACATAAGCAATCTAAACCAGGTAATGATTCCTGGGAAAGAAGCTGTTGAAATCGCTGATATACTTCCTAATTTATTTTCATTAAATGAATAAGTTGATAAAAAATATGAGCTTTATAATAGGAATATTTATATGCCTAGGTTTTGTATTGGTTAAAAATGAAGAAGTATTTTTTGAATATCCTGAGTATTGGCCAAAACCTGTTTATAATTTTTCTAAATTATCAATGACAGAAGAAGAGTTTCAGTTGGGACGGCATTTATTTTATGACCCTTTATTATCAAGAGATGAAACGATTTCCTGTGCATCCTGTCATTTACAAGCCACTGGTTTTACTCATGTTGACCATGATTTAAGCCATGGTATTGAAGGACGTATAGGTACTCGAAATTCGATATCCATAATGAATTTAGCTTGGAATACTTCATTTATGTGGGATGGAGGAGTCAACCATATAGAAGTACAGTCCTTGGCCCCTATTTCTAGCGAAAATGAAATGGATACCTCTTTAGCTACAATCGTTGAAAAGCTAAATAAATCTGAAAAATACAACTCTTTATTTCAGAACGCATACCAAGACAGTCTTGTGACAGGTCAAAAAATACTATTGGCATTAACTCAATTTGTAGTGATGCTAAACTCCTATAACTCCAAGTATGATAAATACATTAGAAGTGAAGTTGGAGGTGAATTTACGGAACAAGAAAACAGTGGATTAAACGTTTTTAGAAATAATTGTGCTTCTTGTCATAAAGAACCGCTTTTTAGTAGCACCGATTTTAAAAACAATGGTTTAAATGTCGACAGTACCTTAAATGATTTTGGAAGAATGATGGTTACAAAAAAAACTCAAGATTCATTAAAATTTAAAGTACCAACATTACGCAATATTCAATTTACGCAACCTTATATGCATGACGGTCGTTTTGAAACCCTACAAGAGGTAATTAACCATTACACTTCCGACGTTCAGCATGGTCCAACACTAGCGAATGAATTACAAGAACAGATGGTATTAACACATAAGGAAAAAGTAGACTTACTTGTTTTTTTAAGAACCTTAACCGATCAAGAATTTTTATATAATAAACGTTTTTCTTACCCTAGAGAAACACCAACTAATTAATAATAATTAAAATTTAAACGATGGATAAAAAAGTATTAAGCCTTATTGCGCTATTTGTATTTACATTAATTACGGTAGCGCAAACCAACCCAATAATCACAGCGCCTATACAAAACCAAACTGGAATTACTGGACGTCATTATATACAAGGAAACTCAACCCCTATAGAGGATGGTGTATTGGCAAACGTTCAATCTGTTGACTACTCTGAGGAGTGGGTATACATAACTGCAACAGGAATTCCAGCCTATATAACCGGTCCATTTTTAGATGGCAATCCTTCACTGGCACAAAACCAAAATGCGATTTATAAATTACCATTAACGCCAATTGAAAATACAGGAACACCTACCGCAACAAATGGAGGTAATATCGGCATATTTATAAACGGGGTATCCTTGTTTGATTATAGAGACGGTGTGGCATGGAATAATAATACCATGAGTCTATGTGGAGGACCTCCAGGTGGAAACCCACCCTGTCCAGGAGGACCTAATGGCAATCAAGACTGGAATAGAGATGCAATACCTGCAGAAATGGGAGGTTTTGATTGTAATAAAGCCCATCCTGCTATGGGTAATTATCACCATCATCAAAATCCAAGCGCATTTAATTTAGACCTAATTATAGTATCAAACATTTGTGAAACCTACCCTGCAGATGGCTTATATGTAATTGATACTGAAAGTCATTCTCCTTTAATAGGTTTTGCATATGATGGATTTCCAATTTACGGAGCCTATGGTTTTGCAAATGCAGATGGTACTGGTGGAATTGTTAAAATGAATTCCAGCTACGAATTACCAGGTGCAACTACAAGAATAAATGGTCCTGATATAAATAATACCTATTTTGAAGGGTACTTTAGAGAAGATTATAATTATGTATCCCATACAGAAGATTTTTATTTAGATGAACACAATGGCCGTTTCGCAATTACACCAGAATATCCAGAAGGTATTTATGCCTATTATGCGACCGTAGATGAAAACCATAACTCAGCATATCCATATGCAGTTGGGCCTACTTTTTATGGCAATGTAGTGGCTACAAAAGTAAATACAATTAATGAAGATACTACAAATTACGATTCCTCTTTAGGCATTGAATCGTTCGACGAAAGCAACCTTAATTTGGTAATTTATCCAAACCCTGCTCAGGATTTTATCGCTATTCAGTCCAACATGGTTCCTGAAAATTTAAAATTAGAATTGATCAATGAATTGGGGCAAGTTATCTTAACCAATCAAATTTTACAGGGAAGTACCTTAAGCATCATGGAAATACATACACTTTATGATGGTATTTATTTTTTGAGAGTTTCTAAACAAAATAATTCTAAAACCTATAAAATAATTATAAAGAAATAATCTTTAATTACAATTACATTAAACATAAAAAAGTGTTTTCTAAGGCTAGTTATAGGTCATCGTTTTAAATATATATACTTTAGGTTCGATAGCCAGTATTATTAAGATAACACAATTAAATACCTTAGTTTTGCACAATGCAAAAACAAAATAGCTCACAAATTGAGTTTGTAGCGATGATGGCTTCATTAATGTCAGTGGTAGCATTTGCTATTGATGCCTTGTTACCAGCATTGGATATTATTGGAATTTCAATTCATACTAATAATGCTACCGACAATCAATTACTGATCACCATGATTTTTATAGGTTTGGGCTTTGGTCCACTACTATTTGGTCCAATATCAGATAGTCTAGGTCGAAAACCGATGGTATTTGTAGGTTTTGGAATATTCTTTATCGCTAGTATTGTTTGTGTACTTGCTGAAAGTTTGGAGCTAATGATTTTTGGAAGAATATTACAAGGTATTGGTCTATCTGCTCCCCGAACCATTAGCATTGCAATTATACGAGATATTTATAGTGGTGACCGAATGGCAAAAGTGATGTCCTTTGTTGCAGTCATTTTTTTATTGGTACCTATTATAGCCCCTGCTATGGGTAAATATCTATTGGACCATTTTAACTGGCAAGCAATTTTTTACACTCAAATTGGTTTTTGTTGCATCATTGCCTTTTGGTTTTGGAAACGACAAGCGGAAACACTCCTGGTGGAAAAACGCATAAAATTCACTAAAAATCTATTTATAGATGGTTTCAAGGAATTAATTAAATACCCAAATACTATCGGATATACCATAATATCTGGATTTGTAATGGGCTCATTTATGGTGTATTTAAGTAGTTCGCAACAAGTATTTCAGGATCAGTATTTTCTGAAAGAAGAATTCCCATACATCTTTGCAGGTCTTGCCATTTCAATGGGCTTGGCTATATTTTTAAACGGGATACTTGTTATGAAATTAGGAATGAAGAAAATCATTGATTTTTCGATGCTTGGATTTATGTTGGTTTCTTTGACCTATGTGCTGCTATTTTCTCAAGCAAAAAACCCATCGATTGAAGTGTTATTGCTATTTTTTGCAGCTCAGTTTTTTACCATTGGTTTCTTATTTGGTAACTTAAGAGCCATGGCTATGCAACCCGTTGGACATATTGCTGGAATAGCTTCTGCAATAACAGGCTTAATTTCTACCCTAATGGCAGTATCCATTAGTGTTTTTATTGGCAGGTATGTTACAGATACCGTACTTCCTTTGTTTATTGGTTTCTTTGTATGTTCTATTTGTTCAATTTTTATTATTATCTATTTATCTAGAATAAATAAAAAAAATAGTTGAGCTAATTAATGTTTTATAAAAAACGGTAAAAACCAGTCTTTAAATAGGCACCTTCTTTAAAACTTATTGGATGATCCACATCGTGTTGGGTTCTATTTTGAAGTACATAAGGACGCGATTGATGATCTAACACTTCTTTATTTATTTGAAAAAAACTATCGGCTACAATTCTTGAAGAACAAGAGGCAAGAACCAACATCCCTCCTTTTGCAGTTAGTTGAACTCCCAATTCTGCCAATTGTCTATATTTCTTTTTTGCAATCTCTATTTCACCTTTACTTTTTGCAAAAGAAGGAGGATCTATTACGACAAGATCAAAAGTTTGCTTTTTAGAAATTAATTCTCGAAGGATTTCAAAAGCATCACCCGCTAAGGTATTATGAGTGCCTTTAAAAGAGTTTAATTTTCCATTTTCAATGGCTAAAGCTAAGGCCTGTTTACTAATATCTACACTTGTTACCTCTTTTGCTTGATTGGCCAGTGCATGCACCGAAAAGCCTCCTGCATACGAAAATACATCCAAGACCGTTTTATTTTTTGAAAGCACTCCTACCCTTTTTCGATTATCCCGATGGTCTAAAAAATAACCTGTTTTATGCCCTTTTATAACATTTGCTGAAAAGTTAACTCCATGTTCAATAAAGGGAATGACTTCATTGCTTAAGGTTCCAAAAATTACTTGTCCTTCAAAAAGTCCATAGGTATTATTCATTTGCTGAAGAGACCTACTCAATCGTAGAACTACCGTTTTTACTTGGCTAACTTCTATTAATTGCTTTAAAATAATTTCTAAATAGGGAAACCAGATGGCCGTATATAATTTAACAACCAAAACTTGGTTATAAACGTCTGCAATTAGTCCCGGAAAGCCATCATTTTCTCCAAATAGAAGTCGGTAACTATTTGTATTAGTGGCTAATAATGGAATTCGCAACTCAAAAGCTTTATTTATTTGCTTAGCGAAAAATTCGGTTTCTAATTTTACAGCCCCATTGTGATAAAGCATTTTTATACGTATTGGAGAATCAGGATCGAATAAACCCACTCCAATTACTTTGTTTTTAGTGCGACTAAATATAATCGCTACATCTCCTGAAGCTCCCTCCTTGTTAATTTTTTCGATGCTATCGGTAAATATCCAGGGATGTTCACTTCTAACACTGCGCTCACCAATCGTTGTTAGTTTAACAGCCAAACGATTAGGTTCTATTTGTGGAAGTTGTATGATGTTAATGTGGTATTATAATTGAATGCTTATGAGGCACTTCAATCAATTAATGAATTCATTGGTAAAAGTAGTTAATAATTAAAACAAGTACATTACACTTCATATTAATCTATTTAAGAGCTTTAGAAATAACTGAATTAAAGGAGGAGGATATGCTTAAGGTTTAGGTATGTAAATTATTATGACATTTTCTACAAACAGATTGAAGCCATTTTATTGGTTCTCTGCCAATATTCTTTTTTGCATATCTTTTATGATGTACTTGAGTTGCCTTTTCTCCACAATAGACACAAAGCCAATTATCACGTTTAAGAACAACATAACGTTTTCTTTTCCAATCATCTGATTTTAAATAAACTTCATTGTAGTATTTTGTCCTTCTTTTTCTTTTTACATTAAATATCCATTGCTTAATTAAGTAGCCAAATGCAACAAATAATATTAATACAATAAAATCCATATTTAAATAGATTATGCTAAAGCTCTTCAATTAAAGTTTCTTAAACAGCTTTTCATTTATTTTGTCTTGTACTGTAAGCTTTTTCTCCTTCAAATTGTGCTTTTTTTATTCTTTTGGCTTTTTCCG
>CAJXVL010000054.1 GCA_913061205.1 uncultured Flavobacteriaceae bacterium
GAGATTCCTCTACGTCTCGTGGGCTCGGAGATGTGTATAAGAGACAGATATTCATTGGAGGCTAATTCGTTAAAAGTTGGATTATTACGACCCTCTTTTTTAAATTCTTTTGTATAAAAATCCCTTCTCTTTGGGTGGGTATCAGTACAAGCATTTAAGGTTTTATTCCAAATATTTTTTGCAATTAATTCTTTGATAATTTGAATACAATCATCTCTATGAATAAGGTTTATAAAAGCATCTGGATAATTAATTGCTTTTCCGTTTTTAAAGAAATTCCCTGGTTTTCGATCATAACCGATTAGACCTCCAAATCGCAAAATAGTCGATTTAAAATTTGTGTTAGTTTTAAATAATAGTTCTATTTCAGAAAGGGGTGTTTTATAAATGAGGTGTTCTTCAGTGACGATTGAGTTGCTATTTGGATATACCGAAGTGGAGCTTATAAATAGAATGTTTTTTATCTTTGAATTTTCGATGTGAGAAATTAGATTTTTAAAACCGACTATATTTTTTGATGGAATTGCAATAATTAAAACTTCTGAATTTAAGAACTCTTCAAATTCACTTTCTCGGTTACTTAGATCAATAATAAATGGTTGTACTCCATTATTATTTAATAGTTTGACCTTAATTTCTGAAGTAGTTGATCCTTTTATGGAATAACCATTTTTTGTTAATGTCAATGCTAGTGGAAGACCAAGCCAGCCACATCCTAATATGCTAATGTTATTCTTCACATTATTACATTTTTATTAATTTTAAAATTATCACATCATACCATCAATCATATAAGATCGTTAAATATCTTTAACAAAATCTAAAAACACTTTTTTATGAAGCGCTAGATCCATATTAGGAGAAAGTGAAACACGTGCAATATAATCTTTGTCACCTTCTTTGGTCGTCCCTTGAGTAGATGTTGCAGGGATCGTCCAGTAACATCCATTTAACTGTCCATAGCTTACACAATACTTACTTTCATTGGGGATTTTAGTGATCATTAAGTTGATTAACCTTAAATTTAACTCTCTTTTATAAGTTTCTCTTTCCTTATCAGTATTCCCTTTGGTAGGAAGGTCTAATGAAAACACAGAAGGCATAAATCCTTTTTTTGCCAATGCTTCGGAAACAAAATTTATTTTTGCTTCTGGTAATTTATCGCTGATAAAGTTTACAAACTCACGAGTATTGGTGTATGCAGCATGAATTCTTTGATTCATCGAAGGCATTTGTTTTGCCAATATTTTATATTGAAGCGCTGTTGCCTCGTTATCGCAAAGTGTTAAGTGAAATTCTATTTTCTCCATCAAAGCATTCGTTTTTGTGTTTCCTATGCAATAGCCAGCAGTACATTTTCCACCACTTGGGAATTTCGATCCACTGGCAAATGAAATGGTCCTAACTCTTGATAGTATTTCACCTTCACCTAAAAAATGCACATTAGGGCAAAATGTTTGATCTAAAATAAAAACTGGATCAATAGCGATATCACCGGTTGTAGTTTTACGGCTTTCACTTAAAACATCTCTTAATTTTATAAGATCTGGAACTTCAACTCTAGGGTTTGTTGGAATTTCAGCGATGATGTAAGGAATCGCATCTTCATTAGCGATTTTATTTAAAACCAGATCAATACTCTCCACCATATCGTGTTCACCATCAACTGGTAAATCCAATACTTCAACATTTTTAATGCAAGCAGCAACTCGTCTTGCTTGGTCATTGGTTCCACCATAACAATTTGGAGGAACTACAATTTTGATAGCTTTTCCTTTATGGTTTTCTAGCGCATCATGAATTAGCCCCATTAAAATCGCATATTGGATAGACAGTCCGCTTGAACCAACTAGGGCCTTTGTATTTGTGCCTGTAATGGTCTTAATTGAATCTAAGACCAATGTTTTATTTGTTTCAATATTACTTTTATTAGTATTGAATGAAGAGGACTCAATTAGAAACTCTAAGGCAGCTAAAGAATTTGCAGGTGTCATTGCAATGGTTTCTCTTCTTCTAACATGCTGTATTTCTGAAATATAAGATTCATTGTGTTTTCCGTTTACGACTAAAATACTTCCCAAGAACGCATGAATATTAATAGAAAAATCAATAGTTGATCTTAGATCGAAATTGCATATGTCCTCCTTTTGTGAAATAAAAATGGTACTACCGTTAAACTCTGAAATGACTGAAGTATTTTCAACCTTAAGTAAATCAAATTTATAACCATAAATACGTCTTAGTATTTCCGCATCAAAAAAATCTGGTAATTCACCTATGTAAATAATTTGGGTATTTTTATTAGCGAATAAATTTTTTCTTAGAATGGCTAATATAGGAACCGTTTTTGATGAAAAACTGATTGCATTATTTGGGTTTGTATTATTTAAGTGAGCAATTGTCCATTCTACTATGCAAGATAATGGATGCCCCAATCGAATATAGTCATAAGCAGTAGGTAATTCATTAAGCGCCGATGCTTCAGAATTCTTCTCATTAAATAAGATTTCAAATTCTTCTAAAAATTGACTTTTAGCTAATTTTTCATCATATATATCAAGCCGATGCGTGGTTAAATTCAACCAAGCCTTTGGCATGTTTTCTAATACCTTATTTAAATAATTTAGTATTATATTGTTTTTCATTGACCGTAATTTTATAGTTCTAATTTGTTTTTACTCGTGATCCCGTGCAGGTGTTTATTGCATTAGGTGATCCTATTTAAATTAGTGTTATGTAGAATGATTAGTGTAAGCTTTTGATTTACAAGAGTCTATTGTGTGAATCGAAAATTATAAAGAGATTTATACACAGGGACCGTTTTCGCAACAAGGTCCAAACTGGCATTCGAAAAATGCTGCTATCACATTTACGAAAACTACTAAAATAGCGAGGTATACCACATATTTTTCAAATTTGAGTATCGAGTGGTTTATTCCTGGTTTAAATCGATCACCAGAAAATAAGAACAAGGCGGAACCCAATATGCTTGCCATAAAAATAAGTACTCCCCAAGAATATAGATGCATTCCAAAAATTGGTGATCCATATCCGGTACTCTCTCCAGCTGCCACTGGGCATATGTGTAACATTACCTGCCTAACTGAAAACATAGCGCCAATAAGCGCTGAGATAATAACTATACTAAAATGATTTGCGTCAAATCCAAAATATATATTTAAGGAAAGGCCTAAAATAACACCCATCATTGCCATACGCTGTAAAAGGCATAGTGGACAAGGTTCTTCATGGAGACCAAATTGAAAATACAGCGCTGAGATTAAAATAATACAGATTAAAAGTATACAAGCACTATTAAAATACTTTGCAATTTTCATTTTCTTAGAAATTTAAATTTACAGGTGATGTTGCGTGATAGAAAAACATGCATAAACTGGCAATTGTAGCCAATGCAAAAAAGAAATATGTCTTATTTTTATCCCTCTTTAGAAGCATAATAAAAGAAATTCCATATGTTAGAAAAATTAAACTCAAAGTAGTTATTGTTTTCACCAAATGTAATGTTTAAATTTTTATTATACAAATCAGCATTTTTTTATGAGCTAAAATCAACGTTAAGATTCATATAATTATTAATTAAATTTATTTTTATATGTATTTAGAAGAAGTTTGAGTTTTGAATAATAGAATTCCAGAGAAATATGGTTAGTTTTTAAAAAAAAACTTGATAAAATAAATAGAATAGTTTCTGTATAAATTTTGTTTCCTATTATTTTATGCAGGTAGCAAATCTTATTTATAGTAGATTACTTTATAAATAATGATTTTTCATTTCTTGTTTTTTAAGTGTTCTTAAAATTGCCTTATAACGATAACTTTATAGAACAAGATTTCTTTTCTCTTTTTCCAATGTTTAGGATGCTTTTGTTGCTAAAATTATTAACTTTGGTAATTATCTAAAATACCGAAGATCATAAATATTTATTTGAAGAACTTTTATAGAATTTTAATATATATCAGATTTATGGACAAATTGTTCTTTGCTAACCTATAATAAAGATAAAATTTATTAGTGCCAAACTACTATTTTTTAAAAATAACCGATGTTGATTTAATCGAAGAATTATTCGTCTACTTCCTTATAGTAGCGAGTATTATCTTTTTATTGGTTGTTTTTTTTACTTTCTTTTACTTGTTTCGATATGGAGTGAAAAAAAGACCTGAAAGACCTTCTCAAAAAAGCGGTAATGGAAATGTTGAGTATTTTTTGGCAACTTTAGTTACAATTATTACTGGAGTGTTTGTTTATTTAACCATAGTTACTATGGGTAAAGTACAAACAATACCTGAAAACCCCAAACCATTTTTAGAAATAACAGGACATCAATGGTGGTGGGAAGCAAAATATCCAAATAGTGGTGTTGTAACCTCAAATCAAATTTATATTCCTACCGGTAAAAAACTTCTTTTAAAATTAAACTCAGCAGATGTAATACATAGCTGGTGGGTTCCTGAATTGGGTAGAAAAATGGATATGATGCCAGGTAGGGATAATTATATGTGGTTTTATGCAGATAAAGAAGGAGAATATTTAGGAGCTTGCAGTGAGTTTTGCGGAGTGCAACACGCTCGCATGAGAATTAGAGTTACCGCTCTAAATCCTGAAGCGTTTGAAGTCTGGGAACAACAACAATTAATGCCTGTTGCAACTACTAATTCTAAAGATTTCTTAAAGGGGAAACAATTATTTGAAACAAAAACCTGTACCAATTGTCATGCTATAAATGGAACTGATTTTAAAGAAAATATTGGTCCAAATTTGACTCACTTTGCTAGTCGAAAACGTTTTCTAGCTGATATGAAAGTCAATAATGAAAAAAATTTAAGGGCATGGTTAACAAACCCGCAAGACGTTAAACCGGGAGCGAAAATGCCAAACTTTATTTTATCGGAATCAGAAGTTGATGCACTGTTTGCATATTTAAATTATTTAAAATGAGTTTATTCATAGACATACCAGAAGATAAAGAGCCATTACCATCCCTAAAAACAGGACGTGGTAAATTATTATGGATTGCTTCTACAGATCATAAGCAGCTGGGTATTATGTATTTATGTTTGGCTTTATTTTTCTTTGTTATAGGTGGATTAGAAGCCATGGCCATTCGTGCACAATTGGCATTACCAGATAACGATTTGATTTCTCCGGAACTCTATAACCAAATATTTACTATGCATGGAACAACCATGATATTTTTGGTTTTAATGCCTGCAATGATAGGCTTAGCTACCTATCTAATCCCATTAATGATTGGTGCTAATGAAATGGCATTTCCACGCCTTAACGCCTTTAGTTTATGGATGACTTGTTTAGGTGGAATGCTGTTATATTTTAGTTTTTTTGCAGGTGGTGCACCAAATGCGGGATGGTTTAATTATGCACCTTTGAGTGAAAACAATTACTCTTCGACCAATGGTGTTGATTATTTTTTGGTGGGCTTAATATTAACTGGGATTGGAAGTATTGGTGCTGGACTTAATTTTATAACCACCATACTTACTTTAAGATCACCAGATATTAAATTAAACATGCTACCACTATTTGTATGGATGATGTTAGTTAATGCATTTTTGATGTTAGCGGCATTTCCATTGCTAAATGCAGGATTGTTTATGATGTTAATTGATAGACAGTTTGATGCCCATTTCTTTATTCCTTCTACTGGGGGTTCTGCAATTTTGTGGCAACACTTTTTTTGGGCATTTGGACATCCCGAAGTTTATATTTTGGCATTACCAGCTTTTGGGATAATTTCAGAAGTTATTCCTGTCTTTTCAAGAAAACCTATTTATGGCTATAAATTCGTAGCTTCTTCCTCTGTAGCCATTGGACTTTTGTCTTATAGCGTATGGGCACATCACATGTTTTCGGTTGGTCTTTCAAATGCAGTTAATGGTTTTTTTGCGATAAGTAGTATGCTCATAGGAATACCAACGGGTTTAAAAGTTATTAACTGGATTGGAACTATGCACAAAGGAAGTATTTCATTATCTATACCAATGTTGTTTGCTATTGCTTTTTTAGTCGATTTTACCTTTGGAGGATTAAGTGGTATTTCTTTTGCTATTGTACCTATAGATTGGCAGTTAACAGATACCTATTATTTGGTAGCACATTTACACTACGTATTTTTAGGAGGGAGTCTCTTCGGTATTTTTGCTGGAATTTATTATTGGTTTCCTAAAATAAGTGGTAGAATGCTATCCCCTAAATTGGGTAAATGGCATTTTTGGTTGTTCGTTTTAGGGTTTAATTTAACCTTCTTTTTACAACATATTTTAGGGATTTTAGGAATGCCAAGACGTATTTATACCTATCCAGATTTACCGTATTGGAAAGTATTAAATATATTTTCATCGATTGGAGCTGTATTTATGTTTATTGGTATGGCTATTTTCTTTTGGAATATTTATAAAACCTTAAAAAAACCAAGAACAGCAGTTGCAAATCCTTGGGATGCTTGGACCTTGGAATGGTCAACACCTTCTCCTCCAGAACTAAAGAATTTTGATGAAATTCCTCAAGTACACAGCAGAAGGCCTCTATGGGATTTAAACAATCCTGATAATCCTGATAAAAAACTGAACTGATGCATAGAGATAAAGGAAAATTATTGATGGTATTTTTTATTTTTTCAGAAACGTTCTTTTTTATAGCGCTTATCATTGCTTATGTCTATTATCGAAATTTCTCGGATGCGACGGATACAGTAGCAAAACATTTAGACGCATTTAGAGCAGGAATTTTTACACTATTTTTAATCGCAAGTAGCTTCACCTTAATATTTAGTAAAAAAGCATTGCTGAAAAAAAAATACACCAACTTTAAACTATGGATGGCTTTAACCATTCTATTTGGTGTTATTTTTATGCTGGGTCAAGTAACTGAATATATCGGTTTGTATCAAAAGCAAATAACATTGGAAAAAGACATATTTGGATCTAGTTTTTTTACACTTACTGGCTTCCATGGTTTGCATGTTATTTTAGGAATTATTGCTTTGGGGATTCTTTTTGCGATGTCCTTTGGAAAGTTAAAAAAGGTTGCTTTTTCTGGTATTAATGGAGTAGATATATACTGGCATTTTGTAGATATTGTTTGGTTATTCGTTTTTTATTTTGTCTATATAACACCATTATTATGAGCGCAACAGATTATTTTTTAAACCCTTATAACTGGTCATTTATAGGATTCTTATTTTTAATAGCATTTATACTAGCTTATTTATTGTTATTTAAAACGACTAGCATTCAAAAAGTATTGTTTTGTACCGCGATGGTATTGATGTACTTAGTTTTAGGGTCTCCTATTTCAAATTTGACCAATTATGGACTACACAGTATAAGCATGCTACAGCATATTGTACTATTAATGGTTTCACCTATTTTAATAATAAAATCATTACCTTTAAAATCAATCGATAATAAATTTTTCAATAAACTTGGAGTATTTAATCAGCCAAAAAAATATTTTATACTCATTTGGATTATTGGTGCTTTAGTGATGTGGTTAGGACATTTTTTAAGTGCAGCAATCATGTCTTCTAAATACGGATTAGTTATTTGTGGTATCAATATACCCAAAAATAGTTTCCTTTTACAAATACCCGAGGTATCCATTTATATCTTATTATTTTTAGCAGGATTTCTAATGACTTTACCAGTATTTCATCCCAATAAAAATAAACGTTTACACCCAGTTAAAAGTGTCATGTATTTATTTACTGCATGTATTAGTTGCTCTATTTTAGGACTTTATGTTACATTTATGGCATCTTCAACTTCTATGGCAGAAGCGATTCCAATTTTTGCAAGTTTTAGAAATCCATTACCGATGTCTGTGAGAACTGATCAAGAAATAGCAGGATTAATGATGTGGGTTCCTAGTTGTATACTGTATGTTATTTCTTCAGTAGAAATACTTTTTCATTGGTACGATGACAATCCTGCAATAGATGAAATACAACAGTTAAAAGCTAGTCTTTCAGATAAATAAAATAGTATGACTAAAAAAAACACCTATAAAGCACAACCAGAAGAACTTCCAAAACCAACCTATTGGCCATTCTTTTTGGCTTTAGGAGTTGTACTGATATTTTGGGGTATATTAACATCCTGGATTGTCACTGGAATTGGATTTATTCTTTTTGGAATAGCTATTACAGGATGGATAATTGAGATTTATAAAGAACTATCAAAAAAAGAGAAAGATGAGTTGTGATTGCGAAGAACAAAATACAACTGACTCAAATATAGAAGCAGTTAACAGAAGAAGTTTTTTAACGAAGATTACTATTGCAATTGGGGGTTTTATAGGAACAGTTTTGGCTTTTCCTTTAATTACAGCTATGCTGGACCCTGTAACTAGAAAAAAAGATACGTCTTGGCGAAATGTTGGTGGTCTAATTGATTTTGAAGAAGGGAAAACAAAAATGGTGTCTTTTGAAAATGCTTCACCTTATAAATGGAGTGGAGAAATAGCCTATTCTGCGGCATATGTCCGAAGGGAAGAAAACAATAAATTAACAGCTTTTTCTGTGAATTGTGCTCATCTGGGATGTCCTGTGAGATGGGAAGAAAAACCAGAATTATTTATGTGCCCTTGTCATGGAGGTGTCTACTATAAAGACGGTTCAAGAGCAGCTGGACCGCCACCAAGAGGCTTGCATACTTATCCAATACGCATAGTGAATAATCAAGTTGAAATAGAAACTCAAGCAATTCCAATAACCAATATATAAGACTCGAATACCCGATGGCTATCTATAAATCAAACGAAATGAACATTACTAGCTTACAAATCGGACTATTTCTCTAATATTTAAATCTTATGAAAAAAATACTAAAAAATATAGGATGTTGGTTAGATGATCGGGGAGGATTCAGTGATTTATTAAAACCATTGACAACACATTTGGTGCCACCAGAATCTACATGGAATTACGTTTGGGGAAGTGCAACCTTGTTTTGTTTTATTTTACAGGTCATCACAGGAATTGCTTTAGGCTTTTTATATCAACCATCGGTAGATGTTGCCTATCAGTCATTGCAATATATTGAAAACCAAGCTTTTATGGGTAGCTTTATTCGTGGTCTGCATAATTGGGGAGCTTCTGGTATGGTTTTTTTAATGGGAATGCACATGATACGCGTTTATTTAAATGCAGCTTATAAGTATCCACGTGAAATGAGTTGGATAACTGGTGTAATTTTAATGGTAATTACAATTGTCATGGCATTTACAGGCCAGCTATTACGTTGGGATAATAATGGTGTTTGGTCTGCCATAGTTGCGGCTGAACAAATGGGAAGAATTCCACTTATAGGAGATTCATTGGCTTATTTTTTATTAGGTGGTGATACTATCGGTGGCGAAACATTGAATCGATTTTTTGCAATGCATGTATTTTTATTTCCTGCTTTGTTATTTTCATTTGTAGGATACCACTTGTATTTAGTATTTAGAAATGGTATTTCTGAACCACCAAAAGCGGGAAGATTGGTTAATCCAAAAACTTATAAAAAATGGTATGAAGACATGCTTATAAAAAAAGGGGTTCCTTTTTTTCCCGATGCTATTTGGCGAGATGCTGTTTTTAGTGCATTCGTATTAATTGTTATAGTATGTCTAGCATGGTTTATTGGTGCACCAGAATTATCGTCAAAACCAGATTTAACCAATGTAAATTCAAACCCTAAACCCGATTGGTATTTTACATGGATTTTCGCTCTCTTTGCATTAATGCCTCGTGAAATTGAATCCTATGTCATGTTTTTAGGTCCTTTGCTTGTAGGTATATTACTGTTTTCCATACCTTTTTTATCGAATAAAGGGGAACGTAGTCCTTTACGAAGACCTTGGGCAATTGCTGGAGTCGTTTTTATAATTTTAAGCATTAGTTCATTATGGTATGTTGGAATACAAGAACCATGGTCTCCTCGCTTTGATGCGAAACCTTTATCTGAATATACAACAGTTCCAGATGCTTCGAATGAAATAAAAAAAGGTATTGAACTTTTTAATACTGTAGGCTGTATATATTGTCACAGAATAGGAAATCAGGGGGGTATTCGTGGACCTGAATTGACAAATGTACAAAACCGATTGACCAAAGACCAAATGGTTATTCGAATTGTTAATGGAGCAGAAAATATGCCTGCTTATGGGGGTTCTTTATCAAAAGATGAACTTGAGGCTATCGTTGTGTTTTTATCGTCTAAAGAAAAACAATCCAATTAATAATAAGTTTCACAAAACTAATCACTTAAAATAAAAACTGAATCGCAATAGGAATAGTTATTTAGGAAGGAATAATCTATAATTTGAATGCTAGATTAATTCCATCTACCACCATTCCATAACCAATTATAGCATGAATTAAACTCATTAATTTCCCAATTACTGAAATTAAATCAAGCCATCTTTAAAATTATTGCTACTGTCCAAAGGTAAAAACAGCTTATGTTTATGGTTTTTTTATAGGTATTATTTAATTATTTTAGTATCGTAAAATAAAATGTTGTGCCTATACCTATTTCAGATTCAATCCATATCTCACCACCATAAGAGGTAATTATTTTTTTAATAATGAATAATCCAATACCACTAGAATCAGCGCGGTTATTTATTTTTTTAAAGGCGTCAAAAATAATTTCATGATATTTTTTTTCAATGCCTATTCCATTGTCTTGGATCATAAACTGGTAATAATCATCGTTTTCTTCCCAATCGATATTAATAAAACTTTTTTTGTTTTTATCTCGGTATTTATAAGCATTTTCAATAAGATTTTGGAATACCTGTCTTGCTTTTACTTCATTTAAATTAATAGGTGGTAGTGGTTTTAATATGTTGAAATTAAAGTCATCTTTTTTATTTTTTATTAAAAAGTTTATAATTGATTCTAAAATGGGTTGTAATTTTATTTGTTTATCAGCTATTTTTTTTGAGGTTCTAATCTCTGAATATTGTAATGTGCTAGTGATCAATTTATCCATATCTTTAATAGCTTCTTCAACACTTTCAATATGGCTTAAACTTTCTGTGTCTAACTTATCTTTATTGTCTTCAAGTAACCAGTTAATACACGTTGATACTGTTCTTAAAGGAGTTTTTAAATCATGCGATACAACGTGGGCATAATGCGATAACTCTTCATTTCTTATCGTTAAATCATTAATTAATTTATCTGCTTTAATATTTAGTAGTTTTAAATCTGTAATGTCTAAATGAATACCTATTGAACCTGTAATTTCACCATTTATATTGGTATTTGGAGCGCCACTAATTAGCCAGTATCTTATTTCTCCACTTTTGTTGATGATTTCTACTTCATAAAGATCTTTTTTACCTTCTTTTCTTGTTTTAATTTTTTCGATCATAATGTCCTTTTTTGATCCTCCTAATAGAGTATCAATTGCCACACTACCTATAAGCTCTTTAGAACTAAAACCAGACATTTGAATAAAAGCATTATTTACATCTAATATAATATCATTATTATCAACCTCCATTAGGCCCAAGTTCATGTTTTGAATGATACTCGTAAATTTTTTACTTTGAAATTCTAAACTATTATCATAATTAATTTTTAAAGTAATATCTCTATAATTCCAAATTTGTGCTGTTTTTTTTCCATCTATAAATACTGGAGTGTAATTTCTTGACAATATTCTCCCATCTTTTAATTCAAGAATTTCGTCTAAAACATTTTTTTCATTTTTTATAATTTCTTCAATTCTATCTGAAAATATATCTTCTTTTTTAAAAATTGATTTTAAGGTTTCTCTTACTATTAGAGGATCCATTACTTTGAATTGATCTAATTTTGATAAAGGAATATTGAATAAATTCAAGAAAGCACTATTAACTTCTTCAATATAACCTTCTTCAGACTCAATAGCTCTTGCATCAAGTTCGCTTTCAAAAATAGTTTTTAATCTACTTTGTGCTTTTTTTAATTCAATTTGTTTCTTTTCGTTTTCAAGAATAACCAAGGCGTTTTTTAACTGGATCCCAATTAAATTAGTAATTCTTGTCAAAACAGCTAGATGTTTTTGTTTAAAATAATTTAGTTCTAAATGTTCAGCATCAATTATTCCAATTAATTTACCATCCAATATAATTGGTACAGTAATTTCTGAAAGCCTGATTTGATCATCGATGATATAATTTTTATTTTTTCGGGTATCTTTTATGATAATTCCTTTTTTAGAAAGGGCCACAGCACCTACAATTCCTTCACCAATTTCTATCTTTAAAGCTTTTTTAATGCTTTTGTCTTTATTCAATTTTTGACCTATTGCAGCAACTTGAATAAGTTTATCTTCTACTATTGCATAAAATACACAATCATCTGTAACTAAATAATTAGCAATATGTTTTACAAGTGACATCCCATTGTGAAACAAATCATTAGACGCTATTAAATCCTTTAAAATTAAACTTTCAATATTTAAAATATTCTGTTGTTCTTTTAATTCAAGACTTATTATATGTTCTTTAGTAACATCTCTAATTATTGCTTGATATGCATATGGTTTTTTCTCTTTTGTATACAGCAGGCTAGTTTTGATATTTACATACTTTAATTGTTTTTTTCTATTTATCCAATTAAATATAAATTGAGCTTTGGGTTTTTCTTTTCCTATTTTTAGAGGTGAAATTATCTTCAATAATTTTTCTCTCTGTATTGGATTAAATTGATTTAAATTAGTGGGTGCATCATTTTTAGTGGTACCTATTAATTTTAAAGCCTCTTTATTGATTTTTATAATATTCATTTTAAAATCAAAAACCATTAATCCATCAACTAAGTTATCAATAAGATTTTTTTGGAATTCTGCTTGGGTAGTTATGCTGTCTCTTATACACATCTCCGAGCCCACGAGACGTAGAGGAATCTCGTA
>CAJXVL010000055.1 GCA_913061205.1 uncultured Flavobacteriaceae bacterium
GGCAATGAACGGGACAAATATTTATAAAGAGAATTTACCGGATAAAGCTATAATTATAGTTGGAAATGAAGCAAATGGTGTTTCAACTAAAATCATGAATCTTGTTAGTAATAAAGTAGCTATTCCACAATTTGGAATTAATAAAGAGACTGAAAGCTTAAATGCAGCAACCGCTACTGCGATACTTTTAAGTGAATTTAAAAGAATTACTGGATCGTAAAGTTTATAAAAACTCCTCTTGAAGACATCTTTTCAACATTACTAGTCCAACCACTGTTTGGGTTGTTATCTCTAACTAATTCATCATTCATCCCAAAAATACCACGAATGGATGGTGTGAATTTGAAATAATATAAATAAAAATCGATACCAAAGCCTAACTCATAATTATAGTTTGATGCTGTAGTTCTAAATCGACCAGTCTCATTGTCTTCAGGATTTTCTTCGTTACTTGCTAAATTAAATGATGTTGAAAACCCACCGATTATAAATGGTTTTATGTTATTGAGTCTTTTTGTAGATACTTTTAACAATAATGGGATATGTATGTAGGTTGCCTTTACTTCTCTTAAATTATCACTTACTTCATCAAAACCTGGAAATAAAAAGTTTCGTGAAGTAAAACTAAGGCCTGGTTCTAATCTTAAATCAAGATAATTATTAATGCGTAAATTACCTAAAAGACCAACGTTAAAGCCCGCTTCTCCTATAACTAGAATATCTGTATTATCGCCTTGAGTTTGTTCTTTGTAATCAAAATTATAAGAGTAATCGTTGAATCCTAAGAAATATCCCCAAGAAAGGGCTTTCATATCATTATTTGCTCCATTTAATAATTTTTCATTACTAAATAATTGTGCATTCACATTTTGGTTAAAAAATGATAACATAAATACAAAAAATAGTTTTTTCATAATTATTTGGTAGCGGTATAAATTGTTGCAACGCCAAAAGTTTGAGGATTATTTATCACATTTATAAACCCAATTTTTCGTAAAATATTGTTTAGTTTTTCACCATAAGGAAAAACAGACGCACTTTCGCTTAAATAATTATAGGCAGCTTTGTCTTTTGAGAATAATTTTCCGATTAAAGGAAGCACTATTTTTGAATGAATTTTATATCCTTGTTTAAATATAAAACTGGTGGGAATGGAAGTTTCTAAAATTATAAACAATCCATTAGGTTTTAAAACTCTTAGTATTTCTGACAAACCTTTTTCTAAATTTTCAAAATTTCTAATGCCAAATGAAACCGTTATGGCATCAAACATATTATCCTTAAATGGTAATGCTTCCGAATCTCCTTTAATAAATTCAAGCTTATTTTTTAATGCAGTATCAGCAACTTTTTTTCTAGCTATTGATAGCATTCCTTCAGATAAATCCAATCCAATTATTTTTGTTGCCGAAGTTTTTTCTGCAAACTTAACAGCCAAATCACCGGTTCCAGTAGCGATATCTAGTATGCTTTCTGGTTGATGTTCGATAATGGTTGCTAAAACTTTTTTACGCCATTTAATATCCGTACCAAAAGAAATGACACGATTAAGTCCGTCATAATTCTCCGAAATAGTATCGAACATTTTTTCTACCTGCTCTTTTTTATTAAGAGTAGAATCTTTATAAGGTGTTACTTTTTTATCTGTTTTCATACCGATTGCAAAATTACATATTTTTTACTATTTGTTTAGTAGGATTGTGTGAAAATAGATTTGTGATTTTCGAACAGTTATTTTTATTTTATTTATATACATTTGTACTACTTTTAGTTCATCAATTTATTATGAAAATTATAATTGCAGGTGCTGGTGAGGTTGGATTTCATTTAGCTAAACTTCTTTCTTTCGAGTCACAAGATATTATTTTAATAGATACTAACAGAGAATCTTTAGCGTATGCTAGTTCTCATTTAGATATCAGGGTTGTGCATGGAAATGCCACCTCAATATCTGTATTGAAAGAAGCGAATGTTCAAAATACAGATTTGTTAATTGGAGTAACTTCTAGTGAGACTACAAATATTACCACTTGTGCATTAGCCAAGCAATTAGGTGCTAAACATACGATTGCTAGAATTACCAATACAGAGTTTATTCATAATAAAGATGAAGTAGGTTTTGAAAAAATTGGAATTGATGAATTAATTTCTCCAGAATCTCTTGCTGCAAAAGAAATCGAACTTTTATTAAATCAAAGTGCATTTAATGATACGTTTGAGTTTGAAGATGGAGCACTTTTAATGATTGGACTTATTCTTTCTCGAACCACTGCTTTTGTCGGAAAAACTGTTAAAGAAGTTGCCGAATTATATCCAAATTTAGAGTATATGCCAATAGCAATTCAACGTTATGCAACTCAATATACACTAATACCGAGAGGCGATACACAATTTAAAGAAGGTGATCAAGTTTACTTTACAACTACTCAATTAGGAATAGATGAGATTTATAGATTAACTGGAAAAGTAAAAGTTGAAATAAAAAATGTAATGATTCTTGGTGGAAGTAAAATAGGGACTAAAACAGCAAGAGATTTATGCAAGCATAGTTTTAATGTAAAACTAGTAGAAAAAGAAAAAGAAAAAGCTTTTGAAATAGCAGATGAATTGCCAAATTGTTTGGTGATAAAAGGTGATGGAAGGGATGTGGATTTGTTAGATGAAGAACAAATAAGCGATATGGATGCATTTATTGCGGTAACAGGAAACAGTGAAACCAACATTATGTCTTGTTTAGTAGCAAAATCTAAAGGTGTTAAAAAAACAATAGCTTTAGTAGAAAACATGGATTATTTTCAGCTATCACATTCCATTGGAATAGATACGCTTATTAATAAAAAACTACTTGCTGCTAATAATATTTTTAGATATATCCGAAAAGGGGAAATTCTAGCCATGACAAAGCTTAATAATATGAATGCAGAAACATTAGAGTTTTTAGTTACTTCTACTTCTATAGTTTGCAATCAATTAATTAAGAAAATAGACATTCCTCGTTCAGCAATAATAGGAGGGATTGTTAGGAATGGAAAAGGAATGATTGTTCTTGGAGATTTTACAATTATAGCTGGTGATAGGGTAGTGGTTTGTTGTCTTCCTCAGTCTATAAAAAAAGTAGAAAAACTTTTTGTATAATGAGTTCATATGTAAAACTCAATTATAAAATTATTTTCCATTTAATGGGATTACTTATCGGTGTGAACGGTGGGTTTATGCTTTTAGCTACTTTTGTTAGTTATTATTACTCTGATGGAGTAGCTGCTGAAATGTTAGAAGCAAGTATTATCACTATTTTTATAGGAGGAGTTATAATGTTGCTTACAAAAAATAAGCGAAAAGAACTTCAAAAAAGAGATGGTTATGTAATTGTTACTTTTGGTTGGATTTTTATGTCATTGGCTGGAACCTTGCCTTATATTATAACGGGAGCTATCCCTAGCTTTACAGATGCTTTTTTTGAAACAATGAGTGGATATACCACAACTGGTGCTTCTATTTTAAATGATATAGAAAGTATCCCTTATGGTGTATTATTTTGGAGAAGTATTACGCATTGGATAGGAGGGATGGGTATTATCGTATTAGCGATTGCTATCTTACCATTATTAGGAATTGGAGGAATGGAATTATTTACGGCTGAAGCTCCTGGTCCTAGTAGTGATAAATTACACCCCAGAATTACAGATACTGCAAAAAGACTTTGGTTAATTTATGTAGGGTATACCGTTGCAGAAACCATATTGCTAAAGTTAGCTGGAATGAGTATGTTCGATGCTGTTAACCATTCCTTAAGCACCTTAAGTACCGGTGGTTTTTCAACAAAAAATGCAAGTATGGCCTATTGGAATGATCAGCCTTTAGTACAATATATCGTTATTGTTTTTATGTTTTTAGCGGGAACTAACTTCGTCTTAAGTTATTTTGCTTTTAAAACAAAGTTCAGTAAGATTTTACAGAATGAGGAGTTTAAGTTTTACGTTATTTCTATTGTTATTTTCACATTAATGGCTTCTTTAATCATCTATTTTCAAACAGATATTACCCAATCAACAGTAAATCATCCTATGGTTTGGGGAAGGTACGAGAGTAGTTTTCGTCATAGTGCTTTTCAAATAATAGCAATTATAACGACTACTGGTTTTGTAAGTGCAGATTATACCTTATGGACTCCTTTTTTAACAGTATTCTTTTTTGGACTTATGTTCTTAGGCGGATCTGCTGGGTCTACAGCTGGTGGTATAAAAATAGTCCGACATATTATATTGATAAAAAATGGATTGATAGAGTTTAAACGCTCTTTGCATCCCAGGGCTGTATTGCCAGTACGATATAATACTAAAGCAGTTCAACAGCCCATTGTATTAAATATACTTGGTTTTTTTATACTCTACTTTTTGTCTTTTATAATAGGAGTATTAGTTTTTTCGCTACTGGGATTAGATTTTCAAACTGCACTCGGCGGAGCGGCTTCTAGTTTAGGTAATATTGGTCCTGCTCTAGGCGATTTAGGACCTGTTAATAATCACGCATCATTATCCAACCCTGCTAAGTGGTGGTCAGCTTTTTTAATGTTGATAGGGAGACTAGAGCTCTTTACTGTTTTAATATTATTAACTCCTTATTTCTGGAGAAATAGGTAAATAATTTTATAGTTAATCTGTTATTTAAAAATTATTAAGAGCTTTTTTTATTCTTTTAAGCGCTTCAATAATATTTTCCTCAGAAGCAGCATACGAAATACGAATGCAATTAGGACTCCCAAATGCATCTCCAGTAACAGTAGCTACATTAGCTTTTTCTAATAAAAACATCGATAAATCTGATGCATTGTTAATCTTAATTCCTTGAATTTCTTTTCCGAAGAAATATGAAATATCAGGGAATACATAAAAAGCACCTTGTGGTTGATTGGTTTTAAATCCAGGAATTTCAGATAGCAGGTCAAGTATTAATTTTCTACGCTTTTTAAAAGCGTCAATCATATACTGTATTTTACTGGGAGAACTCTCAAGGGCAATAATAGTTGCGCGTTGCGCAATGCAATTAGCTCCACTAGTAATCTGTCCCTGCATCTTGTTACAAGCACGAGCAATCCATTCTGGACCTCCAATATATCCTATACGCCATCCAGTCATTGAATAGGCTTTTGAAACACCATTAACAACAACAGTTCTATCATACATGTCTTCAAAAACAGCCATAGAAGCATGGTTTTTAGTAAAGTTTATATGCTCATAAATTTCATCACTTATCACAACTATATTTGGATAATGAATTAAAACATCAGCCAATGCACGTAATTCTTCTTTAGTGTAAACAGATCCGCTTGGGTTACAAGGAGAACTATAAATCATCATTTTTGTTTTTGGCGTAATAGCTGCTTTTAAACTTTCTGGAGTTATTTTAAAATCAGATTCAATGGATGTTGGAATTTCAACTGGAATCCCTCCTGCTAATTTACTAATATCGCTATAACTTACCCAATAAGGGGCAGGAAGTAGTACTTCATCTCCTTCGTTTAATAATACCATAGCTAGGTTAGCAAGGGACTGCTTTGCACCAGTAGAAACAACAATTTGATTGGGTTTGTAATCTAAATCGTTATCACGTTTAAATTTTGTTATAATAGCTTTTTTTAAATCAGCATAGCCATCTACTGGCGTGTAAGAATGGTAGTTTTCATTTACAGCGTTAATGGCAGCTTCTTTAACAAAGTTGGGTATGTTAAAATCTGGTTCTCCAAGACTTAATCCTATTATATCTTTTCCTTCTTCTCTTAATTCTCTGGCTTTCGCAGCCATCGCTAAAGTGGCAGAAGTTGCCATTGCATTGATTCGTTTAGAAAGGTTCGGATTCATGATAAAACTATACTGCTAATGGCTCATCGCCTAATGATTTTAATTGTCTAAAATGTTCTAAAATTGCTTCTCTTGTAGTTTTGTATTCGTTGTAGGGTAAATTAAACTCTAGAGCAGTTTCTTTAACAATTTTAGCTATTTTCCCATAATGAATATGTGATATATGAGGAAATACGTGATGCTCTACTTGATGGTTTAAGCCACCCGTATACCAAGAAATAATTTTATTAGTAGGAGCGAAATTAGAGGTTGTATAAAACTGATGCATTGCCCAAGAATGTTTCATGTTACCGTTTTCATCTGGTAATGGCATTTCTGTTTTCGGAACCACATGAGCAAGCTGGAAAACAACACTTAATATGATTCCTGCAGTATAATGCATTACAAAGAAGCCTATTAATACTTTCCACCAAGCAATGTCTAACACTAAAATTGGTAAAACAATCCAAACCGCATAATAAATAACTTTAGAAATTATAAGTTTAGTCCATTCTGTAGCAGGGTTGGGGAACTTTCCATAAGATAACTTACGTTTTAGATAACTGTTCATCTGTTTGAAATCCGTGGTGATTGCCCAATTGATAGTTAATAGTCCATAAAGGAAAAAAGAATAAAATTTTTGAAACTTATGAATGTTAATCCATTTTGAGTGTTTTGAGAAGCGAATGACTCTACCGGCATCGATATCTTCGTCTTGACCTTGAATATTTGTAAAAGTATGATGTAAAACATTGTGTTGTACTTTCCAGTTGTAAACATTACCTGCTAAAATATAGATACTACTCCCCATTAATTTATTTACCCATTTTTTGCTTGAAAATGCATCGTGATTACTGTCATGCATTACATTCATTCCTACACCAGCCATTCCAATTCCTATAACAACTGTTAGAAGTAATAATGCCCATTGTGGCATCGATACCGTTAAGATTAATATCAAAGGAATAAAAAACAATGAAAACATTATAATGGCTTTGGTGTATAATTTCCAATTTCCAGTTTTAACGATGTTATTTTCTTTGAAATATTGATTTACTCTTTTATTTAAAGTTTTAAAAAACTTTGTAGAATCTGTCCTAGAGAAAGTTACTTGTTTATGGCTCAAAATAATTATTTTTTAATTAATAATAAACTAAGAAACAAAATTACGTTTCTTAAATGAATAACGTATGATTCTCAATGTTATTTTTTAATAAAGATAAGTTACTTTTACAGAATATTATTTATTATGAAATTAATACTAAAATACTTTCCAGATTTAACAGATCAACAAATAGGACAATTTGAACAATTAAAAGGTTTGTATAAAGATTGGAACTTAAAAATAAATGTAGTTTCTAGAAAAGATATTGATGAATTGTATATACGTCATGTACTCCATTCTTTAGGGATTGCAAAGGTAATGCAATTTCAATCTGGATCAAGAATATTGGATGTTGGAACTGGTGGAGGTTTTCCTGGAATCCCTTTGGCAATTCTTTTTCCGGAAGTACAATTTCATTTGGTTGATAGTATCGCAAAGAAAATTAAAGTAGTAAATGAAGTGGTGGAAGGATTAAATCTTCAGAATGTAAAATCTACAAATGGAAGAGTAGAAGCGATTAATGATCAATACGACTTTATTATTAGTAGAGCTGTTGCCCAAATGGAAACTTTTGTACGATGGGTTAAGTATTCTATTGCAAAAAAAAATAATCATAAATTAAAAAATGGGATTCTTTATTTAAAAGGAGGAGATCTTACTGAAGAATTATCCTTGTTTCCTAAAGCTAAAATTTACTCTTTAGCAGGTTTTTTTGAAGAAGATTTTTTTGAAACTAAAACGGTTGTTTATTTGCCTTTGAAATTCAAAAAAGAAAAAAAATAAATTTTTAATTTTCATAAAAAAAACTCCGAAGAATCCTTCGGAGTTTTTTTTATGAAAATTTAATTTTATCTATTGATGATAAATTTGTCTATTTTATTTTGACCATTATTTGAAATTTTAATTAAATAAGTTCCATTAGATAAACTTGAAACGTTTAACTGTTTGTTACTAGATATAATATTCTCAGATAAGATAACTCTTCCTAATAAATCGAAGACTGTTATTGATGAGTTTTCAGCATTTTCAATATTTAAAACTAAACTAGCAGGATTTGGATACATGATTACACCATTTAAAATAGTGTCATTGTTAGCAAGCACAACCTCATTTACAATAAATGAAACTGCACCACCAGCACCGTAATTTCCTGGTGAATTATAGATAACTTCGTTGTTACTGTCATAAACTACCACAGATCCACTACCGTTTTCACCAGTATCTATTAGTCTAAATTCATGACAACCTTCAGTAGGTACATTAATTTCTTCATTAATTGAAGTGTTGTTTTCATAGGGTCCACCACTCTCAATTATTTCTCCAGAAGGATCTTTAACAAACCAAGTTGTTTCACTTCCATTGTTATCTGTATTTAGAATAATTGTAAAGAAACCAGAATGAGTAACTTCTGTTTCGCCAAAAGTATTTGAAACCTCATTATTGGTATTATCATCATCATCTGAAATTGAGATGTTAATAATATTTGTACTTTCTATTGTGTATGGAATTCCTGGTAATTGAACAACTTCTTCCTCAAAAACACCTAAATTTCCGTTCCAAGTATATGTTTCTATACTTCCACTATTAATTGAATATTCAAAATCAATTGATGTTAAAGGGTTATTTCCATTATTTTGGATAATAACTCTAGGTCCAAAATCAAGGCCACATTGATCATTTATTTCTTCTAATCCTACTATATTAGTGTCATTGTCTAAAGGTAAATTAGTGAATGTTGGGTAAGCTCCATTTCCACTCACTATGTATTGTTCCGTTTCAGTTACAAAAACAACTATCTCTAAATCTTGCAATACTACAGGAATATTGTTATAATCTGCTGGGATTGTATATGTAAAAGTTTCATCATACAATGATTCTTCCGTTGTATTAGCAATTGTTTCTCCCCATTGGCCAGTTACCATATGCACAAGTCTATGCATGTGATTGTAGTTGTTTCCTTGACCTCCTCCTGTTTGAGGTCCAGCAGTATTGTTCTGTAGTAAAGCAATGTTGAGTAAATTAGTGCTCTCTGGGCTATCTCCAGTATAGTATGCTTGTACATGAACGATTAGTTCACCAGAACTCATATCAATAGCAGCTTCTACGCCTACATTTACATAAGATGGCTCATTTAAAGTGATGTTTGTAGCATTTCCCCAACTACCTCTACTCATTGCAGTTGTTCCTGAAGCTCCTTGCTCCAAACCTGGGAAATTCTTACGGTTTACAGTACCTGCAGGATATCCAACTAATCCAGATTGTGAAGAAATAGCTGAACCAAAGGGGGTTCTGAAATCTGGATCACTACCGTTAGGATTAGCATAACCACCTTCATGAATATTAATTAAAAATACTTCTCCAGCATAATTATCTTGAATGCCCTGTGCAATGGCATGTCCATCTGGACAAAAAGTACAGTAAATACCCGTAAATTCCTCTAATATTATTTTTTTATTTTCTGGTAAAATACTTGCTAATTGGCCATACATAGATAGCGCGAAAAAAGTAAATAGTACACTTAGTGATAATTTTTTCATTTTTTTTTTTTTTTAAGTCATAAATAAATCAAAACAATACCTCACCTAATTTGTTGAGGTATTGTTTTGATTTATTTAATCAATTTTTAAAGATTAATTAATTTGCAATTATTATAATTGCTGTTGATTTTATTTATTAATAATAAATTTATCAGTGATTATTTTATTGTTATTTGTGATTCTAATTAAGTAGGTTCCTATAGGTAAATTTGAAACATTTAATTGGTTGTTAGTAGAAATGTTATTTTCAAATAACACAACTCTTCCCAATAAATCATATACTTCAATTATTGAGTTTTCTGCGTTTTCAATATTTAAAATCGTATTGGTTGGGTTTGGATAAATAATGACGTTTTGTAAATTATTGTCATTTACGCTTAAGGATCCAATTGTTCTAAAAAAAACTTCTTCTCCTTCTCCATAATTACCTGGTGTATTGTAAATGACCTCATTTTCAGAATCATACACTACAATAGATCCGCCTCCATTTCCAGCAGCATCAAAAATTCTAAATCTATAACAATTTTCAGCCAATTCAAAAGCTTCAATAACGCTCTCATTGTTTGCATATGGCCCCCCACTATATATTATCTCATCATCTGAATTCATTATGTCCCATGTACATTGACTTCCTGCATTGTCAGTGTTCAATATCATGTTAATAGTGTTTGTGAACTGATTAGCAATATTGAATTCATAAGCAATTTCATTATCTGTATTGTCATCATCATCAGATAATGAAATATTAATAGTATTTATTTCTTCAGTTGTATAAGAAATAGAAGGAAGTTCAATGGATTCGTTTTGTAATGATAGGAGTAACCCAGTCCAATTATAAACTTGTGGAGTTCCTCCATTAACGGAGTAAGTTATTTCAACTTCTGTAAGATCACTTTCTCCGAAATTTTGAATATTAACACTAGGCATAATATCAAATCCGCACTGAGGTAAAATAGTTTCCACATACTTAATTCTAGCATTGTTTTCATTAGCAAAATTTGAATATGTTGGATAAACACCACCTCCACTTGGAATGTCTTTTTGAGTTTCAGTTATAAAGGCAACTAGTTCCAAATCCTCAATGGCAACAGGAACACCGTTGTAGTCGCTTGGGATAGTATAAGTATATGTTTCATCTATAAATGTACCCTCCGTAGTTGTCGATATAGTCTCACCCCATTGTCCAGTTATTAACCAAACCAATCGATGCATGTGATTGTATTCTTGCGGGTTTTCTACGGTTCCTGTATAATCTGTTTGCGGACCAAAAGTGTTATTTTGTAAAAGAGCAATATTTAAAAGGTTGCTACTTTCAGGACTGTTTGCAGTATAAAATGCTTCTAGATGGATAGTCATTTCATTAGTTTGTACATCAATGTCTGCTTCAATTCCTAGGTTTACGTTTGAATCTTGTCCTAGGACAGAATTAGCAGCTCCATTCCAGGAACCTCTTCCTAAAGCATTAGAGTTACGATTTATAGTTCCAGAAGGATAAAAATTTGCTCCAACTTGACCAGCTAAAGCATTCCCAAAAGGTGTTCTGAAGTCCGGTTGTCCATTACCAGGATTTGAAAAGCCTCCTTGATGTATGTTTATTAAAAAAACATTTTCTGGATTATTATTTTGAATATTTTGAGCAATTATATGTCCATCAGGACACCATCCACAACTTATTCCAGTGAATTCTTCTAAAACCACCTTTTTGTTTTCTGGTGAAGTGCTCACTATGGTTTGGCAATGCATTACTAAAGTTATCATAAATAGTAAAGTAAATATGTAATGTTTCTTTTTCATTTTTTTATTTTTTCTAAAGATAGAATAAAGTTTATTAATTTTAGAAGAATATACTCTAATTAATTACTCTCATTAAAAAAGTAATAAATTTGTAGTAATAATTTTGTGTTAAAAATTTATAAAAAATTAACTACATTTGTAAAAAAAAATAAATAAAATGAAAAAAATCTTATTATTATTAACCTTAATACTTACAGCTTTTACAATGAATGCTCAGTATGAGGTTGAAGACCAATTTGGAAATGAAATTATTGATGGAATGGTTGTTGAATTTAGCGATTATGGAGTGTCTAATGCTTCATTGAACTTCTTTATCACTAATACTGGAGCTGATGAAATTTATATGAGAATTGAATTTGTTAGTGCAGTAAATGCTACTGGAGCTGGTTTTGAATTATGTTTTGGTCAATGTTATATTGATTTGGTAGTAGGACAAACAGTTCCTCCGGCACCACAATTTTTGGCAATAGCATCAGGGGGAATTACATCTGAAGGGAATCATTTTGCAAATACCCTAGAAGGAACTGAAGTTAAGGATTATGTTTTTAGATTTTATCAAACTGATTCTGATGGTAATGATATAGCAAACAATTTAAGCTTTACCTACCGGTATGATCCAACATTAGGTGTTAACGATCTTAATGATTTGGATATAAGTATTGCTTCTACGGTTATATTAAATGATATGCAAGTAAATGCTGTTGAAGAATTAAATATGGAAATTTATAACCTTCAAGGAAAATTAGTTAGCAGTGAGAAAATTAACATTGGACAACAACTAATTAATATGTCTAATTTAAGTTCTCAAATGTATATTGTTAAATTTAGTAATGATGAGGGGACATCAAAAACTATTAAAGTTGTTAAAAAATAATCACTTATTTATTATTTAATGTATACTTAAAAACTCTGAGAAATTAATTCCTCAGAGTTTTTTTTATTAGTATTGACTCCCTTTCAAAACTTGATGGTTTAATTAAGAGCAAATCATTGCTGTTTTAAAATCTTTTTTTAATAATCCATACTTAAAAGGTGATTACCCTGGATAAGTATTTTTAGGTCTGTAAAGCAATATAAAAAAGGGCTAAATTTTAAGTCTATTTCTTAGAAAGAAACTGTTAGGTTGGCAGTAACACCTGTATTTTCAGGAACATATCTACATACTCCTCCCACACAAATTAAACCCCCTCTTTGTCGGCCGTAATTAACTCCCAATCTAGTTCTACCTTTAGAGTAACTTCCTCCTACACTATAATAGTGTATATCTGTGTCTCCATAATTCCAATTGTCAGCAATATATAAAGCAAAATTTGAGTTAAAATTATATTCTAAAACTCCTGCAACCCAATTTTTCCTGTCTTTTTCTGCCCATAAATGTTGTAGTACTAATCGAGTAGATTTACTACCTTCAAACTTATAAGTACCTTCTATAACAGCAATAGAAGCTTTTATATTCTCTTCATCTTCAAGTGCTCCTCCGTAAACAATTCCTTTGTCAACAATAACATTTTGAAACGTTGCTACCGTACTCCATTTTTTGCTTAGTTTCTTCTTTACTTCAATGCTTAAATCTCTAAATAGTTTAGGACCTTTACCGATGAATTTAGCTTCATACCAACGATTTTCAATATTATATTCAGCATCTAATCCAGCCC
>CAJXVL010000056.1 GCA_913061205.1 uncultured Flavobacteriaceae bacterium
CTAAAACCCCCCATGAAACAGCTATTATAGGCATAATATAAGCAACGGAAGAAGCAAAAATTGGAGTAGATATTTGCACTAAATTATTAAAAAGCACTTTCGCAATTGCCGTACCAAATAATGAAAGCAGGAAAATATAAAACAAAGATATTGTAAAATCAGGACCTTGAATTACTTGTGAAGTAAAAAACCCAGAAAATATTAAAACTATAAAAGCTGGGATTATTATGATAGCAAAATTTCCAACTGCAATGGCTATTGGTGATACATTTTGTAAATGTCTCTTAATAATATTTATACTAAAGGCATACATAACAGTCGCTATTATTACTAAAAAAGCATACCAATAATTCTGATTTGGATTAATACTAGCTCCATTGGTTATTAATAAAAAAGTTCCTGCAAATCCTGTTAAAACCCCCAATACTTGTCTCTTAGAGGAATGCATTTTAAAAGCTAAAAAACCAAAAACAATGGTATTAATAGGTACTATAGAATTTAATATAGATGCAATAGCACTATCTATTTCTGTTTCTGCATATGCGAATAAAAATGCTGGAAAAAATGTACCTAAAAAACCAGATATAACAATCCATTTAAGTTTGTTTTTTGGTAAATTTTTTAAACTCTTAAAACCGACTAAAAACAACAACAATGCTGTTATGATAATCCTTAAGGAACCCAATTGTAGAGGTGTAAAACCAACAAGGCCTTTTTTAATCAATATAAAAGAACTACCCCATATAAAAGCCAAAAGGAATAAAAAGATCCATTTTTTATTATTCTGAAACATAGTTTATTGTTAAATATTTTGCAAAAATGGAATTAATAAACGTGAAAAGCAGAAACTATTATTACTTTTGTATAAATAATTATAATTAATCAGATGAAAAATTTAAAACTACTTACCGCAATCGTAATTTTTTCTGCCACAGTATACTCTTGTAAAAACAAAACGGAACCACAAATAAAAACAATAGAGGTTGAAGAAACCATCGCTAAAAATGAAATAGCTGATGACGCAATTCTTGCCAAGGCAGAATTTAATATCGCGGGAATGACTTGCGCGATGGGATGTGCAAAGACTATTGAAAAAAAGCTTGCTAAAATGGAAGGTGTAAAGTTTGCCAAAGTAGATTTTGATAAAAAATCAGCTATCGTCGAATATGATGAAGCTATCGTAACTTCTTCTTCTTTAGAAAGCACAGTGACAAATGCTGGTGATACTTATTCTGTAAATAATATGAAAATTTTATCGTCTTTTTCTAACGATTGAGTTAAAACTAACTGTAATCATGAGAATGTAGTATGAATAAAAGTAGTACCTGCTATTCTTCATTTTTCCAAGCTAGGGTCTCCATTATAATTCTCATATCATTTCTTAGATACATTACGGCGGGATATATAGAATCAAAATTAGGTTTAGCATCAAAATACAATGCGCCATTTACAAAATGCTGAAGACTATCAGTTGCATAAAACTCAGCTTGCGTAGCGGCATTACCATTGATCATATAAAACATCCCGTAAACATCCTTGTCTTTATTTACAAAAGGTTGTTCTGGAATACTTTCCGCTTTTACCGCATGATCATAGGCTAGTTTTTGAGCATCTCTTAAAAGAGAGTCTAGATTGTTTTTTCCAACTTTTTGATAGGTTAAATAAAGAGTCGCTTTCATAGCTGGATAATATAGATTTAATCCATTATTCTTTTTTTCTTTTAGAACAGCTTCTTTGTTTTTTTGAAAATTATATGGAAAATCTAAATGCAATTCTTCATAATTCGCTAATGGATAGCTTAAGCTTAATTGAGCTTTGGGTTTTATAAGTATCTCATCTTGACAAGACACAAAAAAAAATATTATAAAAAGCAAAAAGATAAATCGCATATTAATTTTTAATAGAAATTTTAATTTGATTGATTCGTTTATTTTCGAAGCCTTCAACTGTAAACGTATACTTATGAAATTTTATTACTTCTCCTCTTTTTGGGAAACTTTTTGAAACTTCTAACAAAAACCCCGCAAGTGTTTCTGCATCTCCCTTAGTGGTTTCGAATAAGGACGGATCTTTTAATTTAATTACTTTATAAAAATCTTTTAAAGGTGTTTTTCCCTCAAAAACAAAAGTATTTTCATCTAGCTTAGAAAAAACTAAATCTTCATCATCAAATTCATCACTAATTTCTCCTACAATTTCTTCGATAATATCTTCTAAAGAAATCAATCCACTTGTTCCGCCATACTCATCAACTACAATTGCCATATGCATATGCATTTCCTTAAATTCATTTAATAAATCGTCTAATTTTTTATTTTCAGGAACAAAATAGGGCTTCCTTATTAAGGCATTCCAATTCAATTCTTTTCGATCTATAAATGGCATTAAATCTTTCACATATAAAATCCCCGTAATGGTATCTATATTATCTTTAAAAACAGGAATCCTAGAATATCCATTTGCAATAATTTCAGGTATTATCGATTCATAATTAACCGTTTCATCTAAAGCAAAAATATCCATTCTTGGCTTCATAACCTGCTTTGTGTCTGTATTTCCAAATGTGACTATTCCCTGAAGAATTTTATGATCCTCATGCAATTTGTCTTTTTCGGAACTTAGCGCTAAAGCTTGTGATAATTGATCTACACTAATATTAGACTTTTGGCTCCCGAACTTTTTTTCGATAAATTGTATACCGGAACTCATGGGACTGCTTATGGGAGTTAATAAAAAATTTAAAAAATTTAATGGTAAAGCCATAAATAATGAAAACTGAATATTATTCCTACTAGCATATACTTTTGGTAGTATTTCTCCAAATAATAAAATAACAAGGGTTACAATACCTACCTCTAATATAAACCTAAAGTTGAATCCAAAATAATTCGCAGAAACTCCTGAAAACATCAAATCACTAAGAGAAGCAAATATGAGTACAATCGCAATATTTATAAAATTATTAGCTACTAATATTGTTGCCAATAGTTTTTTAGGTTTATCTAATAAGTTTTTTACAATTCTCAAATTGCCTGATGATTCTTTTTCTGATGGCTCCTCTTCAAAATCTGAGGATGTTAAAGAAAAGAATGCAATTTCGGCTCCAGATATTAAGGCGGAGCAAACCAATAAAATTAACAAAACAAGAACACTAATAAAATGTCCGCTTTCTAATACATTTGCTAAAATTAAACTAGGAGGTTCTATATCCAAAATTCTAAGAATTGAAATTAAAAGGGTTCATTGCTTCCAGTAGACGCAGAATTATTGCCATCACCTTTTGGACTTAAAAAATTAAATTCTGAACAGTGAATCTCGGTATTATAACGGTCTTTCCCTTCATCATCTTGCCATTTACGAGTTTTTAAACGACCTTCAACATATACCATATCTCCTTTTTTTAAGTATTTTTCGCAAATCTCAGCACCTTTATTTTTTACGATTATATTATGCCATTCGGTATTGGTAACTTTTTCACCAGTTGTTTTGTTGGTATACGATTCGTTGGTCGCAAGTGGGAATCTACCTATACTTCCTCCCCCTTCAAAGTAATGCATTTTTACGTCATCTCCTGTATGCCCAATAAGCATTACTTTATTTAATGTACCACTCATAATTGTAAATTTATATTTTATGCAAAGTTATCTTTTGTGAATTAAATATAACTATTTTTTTTGTTTTTGTCCATATTCTTTCAACTTGAAAAAAGTAGTAATAAAATTCCCTATAAGTTTTGGAACAGGATAGCTTTCAATTTGACTAATTGAGATTGCTTCATCATTATTTATTGAAGTTTCTGCAATCCAAAATCGAGTGTATATATTTCGGTGGGATAACTTATGAAGAATTGGAAGCTCATTATAAAGTACCAAAGATTTAATTTCAAATTTTCTGGATATATCTTGAAAAATATGTAAACTATTTAGTTCAGAAATATTAAAATCTTTTTCTGTTTCAATAAGAGGAAACTCATATAAGTTTTGCCAAATACCTTTTCCTATTCTCTTTTGTAAAAAGGTTTTTTTATTTTTAGAAATCAAAACAATATAATTGAAATAAATGTTTTTAACTTTTGTCTTTTTTAATTTCACAGGTAATATTGAAATGTTTTTTTGTTGAAGTGCAATACAACTATCATTAAAAATACAAATATCGCAGTTAGGGTTTTGAGGCTTGCATTGTCGAGCTCCGAATTCCATTAAAGCTTGGTTATGATTCCCTGGATTATCTACATCAATTAATTGTTGCGCTAAATTTTTAAATTCTTTAATTCCAAGACTAGTATTTATGGGGGTAAAAATCCCAAAATAACGAGCAAGAGCTCTGTATACATTGCCATCAACAACAGCTGTTGCTTCATTAAAACAAATAGAGGCTATTGCACTAGCAGTGTAATCTCCAATCCCTTTTAGTTTAATAAGTTCTTTGTAGGAAATTGGAAAAACACCATTTAATTCATTTGAAACATATTTAGCAGTAGCATGAAGGTTTCTTGCGCGAGAGTAATAGCCCAAACCTTGCCATAATTTTAACACTTGCTCCTCACTAGCATTAGCTAAGTTTTCTACGGTAGGATATTCAGTAACGAATGCTTGATAATATGGCAAACCTTGTTCAACTCTTGTTTGTTGAAGTATAATTTCTGAAAGCCATATATAATAAGGTATAGCAGTAGTTCTCCAAGGCAAATCTCTTTTATGAGCTAAATACCACAAGATGAGTTTTTTACTAAAATGGAAGTTACTTTTTGGCATTCAGCGAAATTAGCCTTTATCTAATTAAATTTTAATGGTTTACCATTAGATTTTTTGATTATAAAATTCATATATTTGCCACCTTGAAAAAAAGAGATTTTTTAATATATAAATTTAATACATAATGACGAAAGCAGATATCGTAGCGAAAATTTCAGATAAACTAGGAATGGAAAAAGGAGATGTTCAAGCTACAGTTGAAACCTTTATGAATGAAGTAAAAAATTCATTAGAAGGTGGTGACAATGTTTATTTAAGAGGTTTTGGAAGTTTTATTGTAAAGAAAAGAGCTGAAAAAACAGGAAGAAACATTTCAAAAAACACTACAATTAAAATCCCTGCACATAATATACCAGCATTTAAGCCTGCTAAAATATTTGTAGAAGGTGTAAAAACTAATGTTAAGGTAAAATAATAACCATCTCGTTAAATCGGGATATATAAACAGATTACTATGCCAAGTGGTAAAAAAAGAAAAAGAGCAAAGATTTCTACTCATAAAAGAAAGAAAAGAAGTCGTGCTAACCGCCATAAAACTAAGAAATAAGAAGTTATTTCTATAGTTTAAAAAATCAAAAAAAAGTTCTTTGAAAATGAAATTAATTAGTTTTTTTAACTTTTTAGTTTCGACGGGTTTTTCTCACTAAAGTAGTGAGAATTCAATAAACCTGTGATAAAATAATGTTTAATCCATTTGTCATGCATATAGGTATGATGGATAAAAATTAATGAAACGTGAACTACGAATTATTTATTAGATCCAGTTCACAATCAGTTGATTTTGCCCTTTTAAAAGATGGAAAACTAATAGAATTACACAAAGAAGAAGACGATAACAAGTTTTCGGTTGGTGATGTGTTTATCGCCAAAACTCGAAAAATTGTTCCAGGCTTAAATGCTACATTTGTTAATGTAGGTTATGAAAAAGATGCTTTTTTGCATTATCATGATTTAGGTCCTAAAGTCGCTTCTCTTTTGAAATTCGTTAAGAGTGTAAGCACAGGTAAACTTAAAGATTATTCTTTAAAAAATTTCCCATTTGAAAAAGATATTGATAAAAACGGAGGTATAAATCATGTACTAAAGTCTAATCAATCGACATTGGTTCAGATTGTAAAAGAACCCATTTCCACTAAAGGTCCAAGAATTAGCTCAGAGCTTTCGATAGCTGGACGCTATATTGTATTGGTACCGTTTTCTGATCGAGTTTCTATTTCACAAAAAATAGAATCTAAGGAAGAAAAAGACAGGTTAAAACGCTTGGTAACGAGTATTAAACCTAAAGGATTTGGAGTTATTATACGAACTGTAGCCCAGGGTAAAAAAGTAGCTGAACTGGATAGAGATTTAGAAAATCTCATGGATCGCTGGAATGCGATGTGCAAAAAGTTACGAGGAGCTCACCTTCCTTCAAAGGTGTTAAGTGAGTTAAATAGAGGCGCATCTATTATTAGAGATGTCTTTAACGATTCGTTTTCTTCTATTTATATAGACGACGAAACACTTTACTTACAAATTAAAGATTATGTGCAATCAATCGCACCTAACAAAGAGAATATTGTTAAGTTTTATGATTCTAAAACTCCCTTATTTGAAAAATTTGGGATTGAACGTCAAATCAAAACAGCGTTTGGTAGAACGGTATCAGGAAGTAAGGGAACTTACTTAGTAATCGAACATACCGAAGCGTTGCATGTAATTGATGTTAATAGTGGTAACCGAAGTAACAAAACAAATAATCAAGAGGAAACCGCATTAGAAGTAAACTTAATTGCTGCTAGCGAAGTAGCACGACAACTAAGGTTGCGTGATATGGGAGGTATTATTGTTATTGATTTTATAGATATGGCAGCAGCTGCCAATCGAAAAAAATTATTCGATCATATGGTTAAAGAAATGAACGATGATCGTGCAAAACATAAGATATTACCCCCTAGTAAGTTTGGTTTAATACAAATAACCAGACAACGCGTGCGACCAGAGATGAATATTAAAACTCGAGAAGAGAATCCTAATACAGGACAGACTACCGAGGTTGAAGCGCCAATAGTATTGGTAAATAAAATGAATGATGAGCTTAAAAGCCTTATCAAAAAAGACTCTAAAAAGATAACTTTAAACACACATCCTTTTATAGCGGCCTTTTTAACAAAAGGTTTTCCATCCGTGCGAACCAAGTGGTTTATGGAGCACAAGAAATGGGTGACAATACAACCAAGAGATGCTTACACGTATCTAGAATATCACTTTGTTGACAAAGATGATTCGAAGATAAAATAACCTGAAAAAAAACCTCCACTGTGAAAACTTTGGAGGTTTTTTTATGACTTTTTTTAATTAAATTTGAAAAAGAATATTTTTAGTGAATTTCAATTATCAAAAAACATATACCCTAAAAGAAGCTACCGCTAAACTTGAAGGTTATTGTGCCTACCAAGAACGTTGTCATAAAGAAGTGAATCAAAAACTGAGAGAAATGAGAATGATTCCTGAAGCAGTTGACATCATCATTCTTCATTTATTAAAGTATAATTTCTTAAATGAAACTCGATTTACACAAGCCTATACAAGGGGAAAGTTCAACCATAAAAAATGGGGAAAACAACGAATTGTAAGAGAACTCAGGTATAGAGACATTTCTAAATATAATATTGATTTAGGTCTAAAAGAAATTACTGACGAAGACTACGAAAACACATTTAACGAATTAGCAGAAAAACGACATTTTCAATTAAGTTCTGAAAATAACCTACAAAAAAAAAGAAAAAAACTAGCTGATTATTTGTTATATCGAGGCTGGGAATCATTTTTAGTTTATGATAAGGTCAATGAGTTGATAAAGTATAAAACACAATAATCGCCTAAATCAATCATCTTAACCCAATATAGCGTATTGTAAACCAAATTAATAGCATAAAATATTGCTTGATTTGTATTTTCAAAAAAATCTATTTAGATTCGTTAACACAAGACAATAAATTAAATATAACCTAGTATGGTATGAGCAACAATTATTTTAATGATCATGGTATTAAAATAAAAATAATAGCGTTGTTTTTTGTTGGAATTTTTGGGGCAATAGTTATTGATACTTCAGCAAAAATAGTTGCTGAAATTTATGATATGGGATCAGTCTTGTCAGGCTATCAAAGTTTAGGGAGATATATTATCACCTTATTTAATGGAGAGGCTTTATTTCCGGATCCAAATTTTTCGAAAATCCCTAAGTTAAAAGGTGAAACATTTGTTGGATTATCGGCGCATGTACTTGTATGCCTCATGGACACTTATTTGTATTTTTTACTCAGTTTTAAAATCCTGAAATCCAGACCTAAAATACTACCTGCTTTAATTATGATGTGGTTATTTATGTTTATGCCTTTGTATCTAGAAATGCCCGCACTTGGTCTGGGATGGGCTGGAGCTGATAGTTCTATTAAAGACATTTTACTGCTACGAACTTTTATTTGTCATACTTGCTATGGCATGGCTTTGTATGTTGGAACTGTATTATTTTACAAACTTCTCAAATTTTATAAAAGCAATTAAAGTTAATTTATTTTAATAGAAATATTTGCTTTTAACCCAGTAAATATTGATTTTTATCTAAATGTATAAGTCAGTCCAAACTCAAAATTACTCCTTGGCATAATTACATTATCCTTTTCATAATATTCTGTATCAAAAATATTATTAACTAGTATAAATACAGAAAATGATTTAATAGCTGCAGCAAGTTTTGCATCTACAATACTATAGGATTCTTGTGGTCTTTCCACATATTTATAAGTAATACTAGGCTTTATAATTTTAGCAATCGTAAAATCGAAAACTCCTGTAAAATGATTCTTTATTGAAGTGTCTATTAAATACCTTGAAGCGTAAACATTTGTATCATGATAATCGTCTTCCAAAAAAGTATAACCTAATTTCACTCTCTGAGAATTATTAAAAAGGATAAAATTGTAAGCTGCGTTTAATTCAAATCCAGATGTTGTCACCTCTCTTAGGTTTTGAGCTACAAAAATTGGACTTTCTTCTGTTTCCTTAATATAATCTATCAAATCCTTAGCTTCCCTTCTAAAAACCGCCCCAGTCAATTCTAATTTCTTGATGGTGTAATTTATTCCTAATTCTTCTGCAAGTGCTTTTTCAGGTTTTAACTCTGAATTACCTGATAGGAAGTTTGGAATATTAGTATACAGTTCTGTATAAGTAGGGACCCTGTAAGAATAGCCAATATTCCCATAAATTTTTAAATTATTGGAAAATGAATATCCAACATCCAATCCTGGAAATGCATAAAAATCAAAATCTGAATAATAACTTAACGAAACTCCGGGAGTGATATCTAATTTATTATTTATCAATAAAAGACGATGTTCTACAAACATATTAACAACCGTTCTATTTTGATCTCCTAGGTTGTTACTTGATAAGGTAGTTTCAGAAAGATCTAATCCAATACCTGTAATTCCCAATGAGGATTTAAAAGAAGAATTTACTTCTGCTGTTATTTTATTGGTAATATTAAAGTTTCTGGAAAAGCTTGGATCGTCCCTTTTTAAAACAAACATATCTTGTCCTCTTTTCCAATATAATTTTGGTTTAAGGGTCCAATTGTTTTTGTTGATAGAAGTTGAAATCCCAACCAAACTTGTTTGAGTTTCCTCATATTCATTATATACTGGATTATTGGTATAAAAGTTACTTGCCCCAAATTTTCGATCAATGAATGTTGCTATTACATCAATAGGCTGATGATTGGTTTGGATACTGCTCTTTAAAAAATAATTAATATTTTTATAGTCAGTATTTTCACGATAACCCTGACTACCATTGTATTCAAAATTTACCAAATGACTTGATTTTTCAAGGTTAGTTGCTGCAGTAAGCCCTAAGCTTAATTTACCATATGAACCACTTCCAACTTCCAATTTTAATTGCTCCTTTACATTGCTTTTTGTTACAATATTAATCGCTCCAGAAAATGCATTTTGACCAAATATTCTTGCTGATGGCCCTTTAATTATTTCAATTCGTTCAATATCTTCTATAGGAATCATCATATTCATGGTATGGTGTCCAGTTTGTGGATCTTCAGTTTTAAAGCCATCGATCAAGATTAAAGTTTGATTGAATTGTCCTCCACGAATGTAAATATCAGACTGCATACCATCAATTCCTCTTCTTCTAATATCAAGCCCTGCAACGCTCTGCAACAAATCAGTAACATTGGTTGCGGTACTGTTTTTAATATCTTCAGAAGTAATCACAGTAATGGTTCGAGAGTTTTCAGAAAATGGCAAATCTATTCTGCTGGAAGTAATTAATATTTCATCTAATTGTTCCTCAGAAGTAGTCTCTTGTGAAAGTGAAACCATTCCAAAAAATAAAGTAACGAACAAGAATTGATATTTTATTTTCATAGCCATGTTATTAAAAAGCAAAAATAAAGTTATTTTTAAATATGTAATCTATTTTTAACAAAAAGTATCGATTATAATTAATCTTTGAAAGATAAAAAAAGCTTAATAAAACATTGGAAATGAGTTATTCCAAACACAGTATAACAATCTCTTTTTAACAATTTTAATACCTCATTTAACGATTAAAAAGAAGAAATTACCTTAAAAATAGTGATTAAAAAAATAGTCGATAGATTTAAAATTGTATAATAAAAAAATCCCAAATTAATAAAATTTAGGATTTTAAAATATCATGATAGCTTGGACTTAATCTGCCAAAACAACTGCTTTATTATCTTTCATTTCGATGGTGCCACTATTTATTTGTAAAGACCATCTACCGTCATTTTCTTTAGCGAATTTATCTTCAAATCCTTTAGTAAAAGTAGGCGCTCCTTTAAATTTTACTTTTCCATTTTGTAATGATGAAACAATAGATGCATGGTTATTTAACATCTGAAACTCACCATCTACTCCGGGTACTGTTAAAGACTCTACTTCACCACTTACTAAAGAAGCTTCTGGAGTTACTATTTCTAAATACATACAATTATTATTAAGTGTGCTATTATACTTCAGCTAACATTTTTTCACCAGCTTCGATAGCCTCTTCAATGGTTCCTTTAAGGTTAAATGCAGCTTCTGGTAATTTATCTAATTCACCATCCATTATCATATTAAATCCTTTAATAGTATCTTTAATATCTACTAAACATCCTGGAATCCCAGTAAATTGTTCAGCAACGTGGAAAGGTTGAGATAAGAAACGTTGAACTTTTCTAGCTCTATATACAGAAAGTTTATCTTCTTCAGATAACTCTTCCATCCCTAAAATTGCGATAATATCTTGTAATTCTTTGTAGTGTTGTAATAACTCTTTTACACGTTGAGCACAGTCATAATGTTCATCTCCTAAAATATCGGCAGTTAAAATCCTAGAAGTAGAATCCAATGGATCTACCGCTGGATAAATACCTAGCTCGGCTATTTTTCGAGACAATACCGTTGTTGCATCTAAGTGAGCAAATGTTGTTGCTGGTGCTGGATCTGTTAAATCATCTGCAGGAACGTAAACCGCCTGTACAGAGGTAATAGAACCTCTTTTAGTTGAAGTAATTCGCTCTTGCATTGCTCCCATCTCGGTAGCTAATGTTGGTTGGTATCCTACCGCTGATGGCATACGACCTAAAAGTGCTGACACCTCAGATCCTGCTTGTGTAAAACGGAAAATATTATCTACGAAGAAAAGAACATCTTTTCCTTGTCCATCTCCGGCTCCATCACGAAAATATTCAGCAATGGTTAAACCTGATAATGCTACACGTGCACGAGCCCCAGGAGGTTCGTTCATTTGTCCAAAAACGAACGTTGCTTTGGATTCTTTTAAAGCAGATTTTTCAACTTTTGAAAGGTCCCAACCTCCATCTTCCATGGAATGTAAGAAGTCGTCACCATATTTTATAATTCCAGATTCCAACATTTCACGAAGTAAATCGTTCCCTTCACGAGTACGTTCTCCTACTCCAGCAAATACTGAAAGTCCACCATGTCCTTTTGCTATATTATTAATAAGCTCTTGTATAAGTACTGTTTTACCAACACCTGCTCCACCAAATAAACCAATTTTACCACCTTTTGCATAAGGTTCAATAAGATCAATTACTTTAATTCCTGTAAAAAGGACTTCTGTAGAAGTAGAAAGATCTTCAAATCTTGGAGCATCCCTGTGAATTGACATTCCATTTTCTCCTGTTTTTGGCAAATTACCGATACCATCAATTGAATCTCCAACAACATTGAAAAGACGTCCATAGATATCATCTCCAATTGGCATTTGAATAGGAAGTCCTGTTGCTATTGCATCAACCCCTCTACTTAATCCATCTGTTGAATCCATAGAGATAGTTCTCACCGTATTTTCTCCAATATGTGATTGCACCTCTAATACCAATAATTTTCCATTATTATTTACTTCAAGAGAATCGTAAATTTTTGGAAGTTCTGATCCGTTTGCAAATTCAACATCTACAACGGGTCCAATAATCTGGGCAACTTTACCTGTAACTTTTGACATTATTAACTGTTTATTTTTTAGTACTATTAGGGTTGTAAATATCCCCTATTTTAAACGCTGCAAATATAGTTTTTTATAATCAAAATATACAAGCCTAAACTCTATATTTTTATTTCTAACTAATACTTTTTAATTAACAATATAAAGTCTCAGAAATAAACTGTAAAAATATATTAAACAAAAAAACCAAAGTATTTAACTTCGGTTTTTTTCTTTGTAATATTAATCTGATTTATTAATTCGGCAGATTTTCCGGATAGATAACAACATAATTACCTGCTTTTAACATGGAACCTGATGCTTCAAAATTAGAAAGATACGTTGTATCGATAGCCTCCAAAAATTTATTAGCCATCAATGCATACCCTCTAGCAGTTAAATGAACGCCATCTAAACTCACCAAGCCTCCAAAAATTAATTGTGTACTCATATTGAAATCATCAAACATAATACCAGTCGGTGAAGCTGCCTCAGCTAAAATAGCTCTTAAATCTACATAAGCTAGATCATGTTGGACTGCAAGGCCTTCTACTACTGCAGCGTATGCATCCTGTCTCTTATACACATCTCCGAGCCCACGAGACGTAGAGGAATCTCGT
>CAJXVL010000057.1 GCA_913061205.1 uncultured Flavobacteriaceae bacterium
ACACGTAAGCAGTCGTCGGCAGCGTCAGATGTGTATAAGAGACAGGTGGTATGTTGCAGAGCAAATTGAAGAAGAAGCAACCGCTAGAACTATCTTGGATAAAATTAACTTAATCGGTGATGATAAAAGTGGTTTTTATTTATTTGATAAAGATGTACGTTCTTTGATAGCAAAACCTCCAGCTCAATAATTTAACTGTGGTGATAAGGTTCATTTCTTAGAATAGTGAATCCTCTATACAATTGCTCAATAAAAAACAACCGAACCATTTGATGAGAAAAAGTCATTGTTGACAAAGATATCTTAGCGTTAGCACGCTGATATATTTCTTCACTAAACCCATAAGGGCCTCCAATAATAAAAATTAAATTTTTAAGTCCACTATTCATTTTTTTCTGAAGAAATACTGAAAACTCTACAGAACTAAATGTTTTGCCTTTTTCATCCAAAATAATGATGGTATCTGATTTTTCTATTCGTTTTAAAAGTTCGTTTCCCTCAGCTATTTTTTGTTGTTTTTTAGATACGTTTTTAGCATTTTTAATATCTGGAATTATTTCAAAATTAAATGAAACATAAAAACTAAGACGTTTACTATATTCTTCAATTAAAGGTTGAAGATCTTTGGAATCTGTTTTGCCAATCGCGATTAGTTTTATTTTCATACTCTTACTTATGGGATTATAATATGTTATAAATATCAAAAATACAAAGATTACTACTTTCTTTTCTAAGTTCTTTCTTAATGCTTCCAGCTATTTTCTTATTTTTGTTAAAAACCTACCCTTATGATTTCTGAAAAAAAATTTAATAAAGAAGTAGATTTAATTATTGTTAATGCCATTCGGGAAGACATAGGTGATGGTGATCATAGCTCCCTAGCATCTATTCCATATGATGCCATTGGTAAAGCAAAGCTATTAGTAAAAGAAGATGGAATTATAGCAGGGATTGAATTTGCTAAACGTGTTTTTGATTATGTAGATCCAGGTTTAAAATTAGAACAATTAATGGAAGATGGAACTGAGGTGAAATATGGAGATATTTGTTTTTATGTTAGCGGTAATTCACAATCTATTTTAAAATCGGAGCGATTGATATTAAATGCAATGCAGAGAATGAGTGCTATTTCTACAAAAACTAAAAAGTTTGTAGATGTCTTAGCAGGTTCGAAAACAAAAATTTTGGATACTCGAAAAACAACACCAGGTATTAGGGCTCTAGAAAAATGGGCTGTAAGAATAGGGGGAGGAGAAAATCATCGTTTTGCATTGTATGATATGATTATGTTAAAAGATAATCACATAGATTTTTGTGGTGGAATTACTAAAGCAATTCAACAGACAAAAGAGTATCTTTTTGACAATCATTTGAATTTAAAAATTATTATAGAAGCTAGGAATTTAAAAGAAATTAAAGAAATATTGCAGTCTGAAGGAGTTTATAGAATTTTAATTGATAATTTCAACTATGAAGATACTAAAACAGCAGTTGCCTTGATTGGTGATAAATGCTTGACAGAATCAAGTGGAGGAATCACATTAGAAACCGTAAAAAAATATGCAGCATGTGGAGTGGATTTTATTTCAACTGGTGCTATCACTCATTCAGTATGTAATATGGATTTAAGCCTAAAAGCAGTATGAGTGATAACATAGAAAAATATATCTTAAAAATACCAATCATAAGATTACTGATTATCATTCCTCAAAAAATTTATTTACCAAAATTTAAAGGACTTACCTTATACGATCTTCTTAAAACTTATTTCTTTGGAATAATAGAAGGGACATTTTCATCTAGAGCAGGATCTATTGCATTTAGTTTTTTTATGGCATTGTTTCCTTTTATATTATTTCTTTTAAATTTGATTCCTTATTTACCTATAGAACCCTACCATTTCGTTGAATTTATAGACGATGTGTTACCAAAGGATACCGCAAGTTTTTTTATGCCAGTTATCCTAGATATCATTGATAATCCTAGGGGAGGTTTACTTTCGTTTGTGTTCTTGTTGACTATATTTTTAATGTCAAATGGAATAAATGCTATATTTAGTAGTTTTGAATACTCTTATCATATCACTATCAATAGGTCATTTTTTAAACAATATTTTGTAGCATCATTGGTTTCTATATTTTTGGCCTTATTGCTTTTATTAACTATTGTTATTATTGTTTTTAGTGAACAATTTATATGGGACTTAAGCAAAGAAGAATTTTTAAGTAATGGAGTATTTTGGGTGGAAACCATCCGTAGTATTATTTTTATAATCTTGGTCTACTTCGTGATTGCAATTCTTTACTACTTTGGAATAAAAAAAGGAAAGAGTATTCGCTTTTTTTCAATTGGGGCTTTTGTTACTACAATGTTATTTGTTGTAACGACGTATCTTTTTGGAGTTTATATTACTAACTTTTCAAATTATAACGAATTATACGGCTCCATTGGAGCTCTATTAATTTTAATGCTTTATATATGGATCAACTCTAATTTATTGTTATTGGGGTTCGAATTAAATGCAACATTAAAAACCCTTCGATTAAAAGAATAATACAGTGTATTTTATAGACGTCATTTTACCAATCCCTTTAAAACAAACATTTACCTATGAGGTAAATAAAGATGAAGCTATGTTCCTTAAGCAAGGAATGCGAGTTGCGGTTCCATTTGGAAAATCTAAGCTATATACTGGAATTGTTTATGCGATTCATCAAGTGGCTCCTCAGGGTTATGAAACTAAATCTATTGATCAAATTTTAGATGAGAACCCAATTGTCAATGAGATTCAGATAAAACATTGGGAATGGATGGCAGATTACTACATGTGTACTTTAGGTGAAGTTTTGAGAGCTGCTTTGCCAAATGCCTTTTTATTGGAAAGTGAAACCATTATAACCCTAATAAATAAGGAACCAAAAGATGAATTTAAATTAAGTGATCAAGAATTTTTAGTTTTAGAAGCATTGCAAGTTCAATCATCTTTACACATAAACGATATTCGAGCCATTTTGGATAAAAAAAATGTGGTAAGTATACTTCAAAGTCTTTTAGAAAAAGGTGTAATAGGGGTTCAAGAAGAGGTTTATGAAAAGTATAGTCCAAAAATTAAACGCTACATCAAACTTTCTTCTGATTTTTCTTCGGAAGAAAGTTTAAAGTTATTAATAGATTCTTTAACAAGAGCGCCAAAGCAAAAACAAGTCCTTATGACATTATTTATGCTGTCCTCTAAAGAAAAAAAACCGATAGAATCGGTATTTCTTCAGAAAAAAAGTGATACTAGTTCTTCTGTTATTAATGGTTTGGTTAGCAAAGGTGTTTTAGAAGAATATTTTATTCGAAAAGATAGAATTTCCTATGATGGAGAGGATTCCTCAGATATAAAAAAATTAAGTGATGCCCAATTGGAAGCTTTAAAGAAAATAAAAATTTCTTTTGAAACTAAAAACACAGCATTATTACATGGTGTTACTTCAAGCGGAAAAACTGAAATTTATGTTCAATTAATTGAAGAAATTTTAAAACAGAAAAAACAAGTTTTATATATGCTTCCAGAAATAGCATTAACTACACAATTGATAAGTAGGTTACAGTATTATTTTGGTGAAAAGATTTCAGTTTATCATTCAAAATATTCAATAAGTGAACGAGTTGAAGTATGGAATAATGTATTGGATAATAAACCAAAATCTCAAATTATTATCGGTGCGCGATCCTCACTTTTTCTGCCTTTTTCTAAGCTGGGACTTATTATCGTTGATGAAGAACATGAGCCTTCGTTTAAACAATATGCGCCCTCTCCTAGGTACAATGGTAGAGATAGTGCTGTAGTACTTGCTAAATTACATAATGCAAAAGTATTGATGGGTTCAGCAACACCTTCATTAGAAAGTTATTACAATGCAAAAAATGACCGTTATGGATTAATTACATTAAAAAAACGCTTTGGTAATGTTATGATGCCTGCGATAGAATTGGTTGATATAAAAGAAAAGTATCGTAAAAAATTAATGAATGGTCATTTTAGTGATCGCTTACTTGAAGAAATAAATTTATCTCTAAAAAATAACGAACAAGTCATTTTATTTCAAAATAGAAGAGGCTATTCACCTGTCATAGAGTGCAATACTTGTGGTGTTTCTCCACAATGCCCAAATTGTGATGTAAGTTTAACGTACCATCAATATAAAAATCAGTTAAGGTGTCATTATTGTGGTTATAATGTGCCAAAGATGGTGTCATGTATTGCTTGTGGAAGTGAGACATTGGATCATAAAGGTTTTGGTACAGAACAAATTGAGTTAGAGTTGAAAGAATTATTTCCTGATTCTAGAATTGCTAGAATGGATCAGGATACGACCAAGCGAAAACACGCGCATGCCAAAATAATTGAAGCTTTAGAACTTCAAGAGATAGATATATTGGTTGGTACGCAAATGTTAGCAAAAGGATTGGATTTTAGGCATGTTAGTTTAGTTGGGGTAATGAATGCAGACAATCTATTAAATTTCCCCGATTTTAGAGCTCACGAAAGGAGTTTCCAGTTATTACAACAAGTTGCTGGTAGGGCAGGTAGAACAAAAAAAAGAGGAAAAGTAATTATACAGACCTACAATCCATATCATCAAATATTACAACAAGTAAGTATTAATAGTTTTGATGAAATGTATAAGCAACAAATGGAAGACCGATATCAGTTTAAATATCCTCCTTATTATAGGATGATTAAAATTGTAGTAAAAGAGCGCTCCTTCCAAAAAATGGATAAATCATCTATATGGTTAGCTAAGGCTTTAAAAATAAAGTTAAAAGAAAATGTACTAGGCCCAGAAACTCCAGCTATAGGTAGAATTCGTAATATGTTTATAACTAATATCTTAATTAAAATTCCGAAGAATCAATCGTTGCCAAAAACAAAGGAATATATCAATTCAATTATGAGAAACTTTAACTCGATAAAAGAATTTTCGGGCGTTCGAGTAATTATTGATGTAGATAATTATTAACGACTCATAGAAGCTGACAGTGCTTCAATAAGCTGAGACTTTCTATTTCTACTTAAAGGAAGTTGTTGTTGTTCTAATTCAATAACTTTACTGTTATACCTCAATACTTTATCAAGATTCACGATATAAGATTTGTGAATTCTTAAAAACCGATCTTCAGGTAATATAGCTTCAAATGTTTTCATGGTTGAAAGAACAACTAATGAGTCATTTACAGTAACTAACTTAACATAATCCCCTAATGCTTCAATATATTTTAGATCGTTTAAGAATACTTTACGCTTTTTAAGGTTACTTTTTACAAAAATGAAATCATTTTCATCAAAAGATTCATCGTTTTTCATTTTAAAATTACTAACAGCCTTGTGTACGGCATTTAAAAAACGTTCTTTTGAAATTGGTTTTCGCAAATAATCAACAGCATCATAATCAAATGCTTTAAAAGCATATTTTGTTTTACCAGTAACAAAAATAATTTGTGGTTTTAGAGTAAGATCATCCAATAAAGCAAATCCGGATAGAATCGGCATTTCAATATCTAAAAAAACAAGATCAATTTCTGAAGTTGCTAAACCTATTTTTGCTTCAATCGCATTACTATATTCAGCAATAAGTTCTAAAGAAGGATGGTTTTCTATCAATCTTACGATAGAAAGTCTTTGCAAAGTTGAGTCATCAACAATTGCACATTTTAATATTGGGTTGCTCATAAAGTTAGTCTTAAATGAACACAAAGATACTTAAAATGCCGATGAAATGCAAATTTCATTAACTTTAACGATAAAATATTGATTTTTGTTTTTTTTTTGTAGGAATAAAATTTACTTATGTAAAGAGGTTTGTTAATAGTAAAAAAAATAGTATTTTTGCACGCTCTTGGGTAGTCCTGAGATAATTATTAATAATTTAAAATAGATTTTTATGAATCATTATGAAACTGTTTTCATCTTAAATCCCGTTTTATCTGAAGAACAGATAAAGGAAACAGTAAAGAAATACGAAGATATTCTTGTTTCTAAAGGTGCTAAGATGATATCCAAAGAAAATTGGGGGCTAAAAAAATTAGCTTACGCAATTCAACACAAAAAAAGTGGTTTTTATCACTTATTTGAGTTTACAATAGCTGGTGAAGCTCTTAACGACTTAGAAATTGAGTTTAGAAGAGATGAACGTATTATGCGTTACCTAACTGTTGCATTAGATAAGCATGCAATCGCTTGGGCTGAAAAAAGAAGAAACCGTAACAAAAAAACCGCATAAGCTATGTCATCTATAGAACAACAAGCAAAAGGAAAGAAAGAGGGAGATATTAGATATTTAACACCTCTTAATATTGAGACTTCTAAGGTTAAGAAATATTGTATGTTTCAAAAATCTGGAATCAAATATGTTGATTATAAAGATTCTGATTTTTTAATGAGGTTTATTAATGAACAAGGTAAAATTTTACCAAGAAGATTAACAGGTACTTCATTAAAATACCAACGTAAAGTTGCTGTAGCTGTAAAGAGAGCTCGTCATATAGCATTAATGCCATACGTAGCAGATTTATTAAAATAAAAAATAGATAGGATATGGAACTTATATTAAAAACAGACGTTGAAAATCTAGGATTTACTAACGACTTGGTAATTGTAAAAAATGGATATGGTAGGAACTTCCTACTTCCTCAAGGATTAGCTGTTTTAGCTACACCATCTACAAAAAAGATACTAGCAGAAACTTTAAAGCAACGTGCTTTTAAAGAAAAGAAAATAGTTGATGATGCTCAAAAAGAAGCGAATAAACTAAATGGATTAGAAATTAAAATAGCTTCTAAAACTGGAGAAGGTAACAAATTATTTGGATCTGTTTCTAGCGCTAATTTAGTTGCAGCTCTTGAAAATGACGGCGTAACTATTGACAAGAAGTTTATTACCATCGCTGGTGGATTAATTAAGCGTACTGGTCAATATGAAGCTAAAATTCGTTTTCATAGAGATGTTATTGCTAATTTTTCTTTTGAAGTAGTCGGAGAAAAAAAATAGATATTGTTAATTAATAACTAAAAGTTGTTAATATAAAAAACCATTTACCTTCGTAAATGGTTTTTTTTATTTTTATTTTCGAATCATAATAACCAATTAATTTATTTATGATGAGACATTACAAAAAATTATTATTTGCTATGTTTTTTTTATTGGGAGCGATAAGTGCTGAGGCACAGGTAACATCTTCTAGTATTAAAGGTTTAGTTTTGGATGAAAGCAATCAGCCCTTTTCAGGAGCAAATATTGTAGCCATTCACACACCTTCAGGCACAAAATCTGGTGCAATTACTAATTTTGAGGGTAGGTATAGTTTACTTAATATGAGGGTAGGCGGACCCTATACCGTCACCATAACTTATTTAGGATACGATAGCCAAATTTTTAATAACGTATATCTTGATTTGGGGATCACCTATAATTTAAATGTAGTCTTATCAGAGGATAGCCAACAATTAGATGCAGTAGTTATTACTGGAAGTACTGGTAAAAGCACCTTTGGATCTGATCGAACAGGTCAAGAAACCAATGTAGGTAGAAGAGAATTAACTCGTTTACCATCCATTTCAAGATCTGCTAAAGACTTTACAAGATTAGAGCCTTCTGCGAGTGACGGGTCTTTTGGAGGAAGAAACGATCAGTTTAATAATTACTCACTTGACGGTGCGATTTTTAGCAATCCTTTTGGTTTAGATGCAGCAACGCCCGGAGGGCAGACAGATTCTCAGCCTATTTCCTTGGATGCTATAGAACAAATACAAATTTCTACAGCGCCTTATGATGTAAGACAGTCAGGTTTTACGGGTGCCTCAGTAAATGCGGTTACTAAAAGTGGAACAAACGATTTTCATGGTACCGTTTATGGTTTCTACAGAAATCAAGACCTTACCGGTAGTAAAGTTAAAGGTGATGATATATCAGTTCCAAAACTAAAACAATTACAATTCGGTGCCAGTGCTGGTGGTGCAATTGTAAAAAATAAATTATTCTTTTTTGCCAACTTTGAAAAAGACGACAGAGAAGATTTAGCTCAAAATTGGTTGCCCAATACAGGTACTGGTTTTATCAATGAATCAAGAGTTTTAGAATCTGATTTAAATGAAGTTAGAGATGCATTATTAAGCGTAGGATATGATCCTGGAGCCTACGAGGGATATACTCATAAAACAGAATCGACTAAGGGAATTTTTAAATTGGATTGGAACATTAATGATAATAACCGTTTGGCTATTATTTATAATTTTTTAGATGCCTCAAAGGAAAAACCTGCTCATCCATCAGCTTTAGGGTTTAGAGGTCCAAGTGCATCCACTTTACAGTTTGAAAATGCAGGCTACCAAATCAATAATAAATTAAATTCCATACAAATGGAGTTGAATTCTAATTTTGAAGGAAATGCTTCTAATAAATTGCAAATAGGCTATAGTTCATTTCATGACTTTAGAAATCCAAAATCGACTCCTGCACCATCTATAACAATTACTAAAGATGGATCTAATTATATTATTGCAGGTCAAGAACCATTTTCAATTCATAATGACCTTAAACAAAAGGTTTTTCAGTTTTCTGATAATTTAAGTTTTGTAAAGGGGAATCATACGGTAACTTTTGGTGTATCCTTTGAAAAGTTTGAATTTGATAATTCTTTTAACTTAGGCGCTTATGGAGCACAAGGTGTATTCTTCCCAACTTCAACTATGGAAGGGTTTGGAGAATATGTTTCTTCAGGTGCATTACAAGAAGCTTTTGATTTTGCAATTGCTCAAAATGCTTCTTTAAATGAAAACGGTGAAGGCAACCCTGGAGGTTGGTCTTTAGCGGAAACAAATGTGGGTCAAATGTCATTTTATACTCAAGATGAATGGGATGTTTCGAATAACTTTAAATTAACCTATGGAATTCGTTTTGATAAACCATTGTATTTTGATACCGCAGAAAAAGCACAAGAAGTAATTGATAATGCTTGTTGTAACGTACCTAGTATTCCTTATGTAAACCCTAATACAGGGGAAACAGTAACTATTGATAATACTCAAATGCCGTCTAATAAAGTATTGCTTTCTCCAAGGTTTGGTTTTAATTATAACCATAAAGGAGAGGATAAACTTCAACTGCGTGGAGGTTCAGGAGTCTTTACTGGACGTTTACCATTTGTATGGATAGGTAATCAGATATCAAGTCCAGAAGTATTTTTCTTGCAAGCAGTAGATCCAGATTTTAAGTTTCCACAAGTTTGGAGAACCAATTTAGGGACCGATTATAGATTTGACGGTGGATTAATTTTAACTGGAGATTTATCTTATACAAAAGATATCAATGCTGCTCATGTTCAAAATTGGGGTTTATTGCCTCCTAGTGGAACTTTAGGTGGTGTGGATAATCGTCCGATTTATACTGCTAATGATCTAATTAATAATGCGTATGTAATGACAAACTCAGATAAAGGAAGTACTTGGAATGCTACTTTAAAAGGTCAAAAAACATTTGGGGAAGGGTATTATGTAATGTTAGCTTATAACTATTTAAATTCACAAGATGTTAATTCTATTGAAGCTGAAATAACAGGGGATGCTTTTGCATTCAATGCAGCATTAGGTAATGTAAATGATGCTGTTCTTGCGAATTCTAAATATGGTGATCAACACAGAGTTATTGGTGTTGCTAGTAAAAAATGGAAATATGGAAATGATAAGTGGGCAACAACAGTTTCTACATTTTTCGAATATGCAAAAGGAGGACGTTTTAATTATACTTATGGAGGTGATATCAATGGAGATGGGTCTAATTTAAACGATTTATTATACATTCCAACAAGCGCTGAAATTAATCAAATGGAATTTTCTGGAGCAGGTCAAGGTGCAGCATTTGACGCTTATATTAGTCAAGATGATTATTTGAGTGAACGCAGGGGAGAATATGCAGAGCGTTATGGAGCTCTTTCTCCTTGGAGAAGTCGTTGGGATTTAAAAATATTACAAGACTATAATATTAAAATTAACGACAAAAAAACAAACACTATTCAAATAAGTGTTGATATGTTAAACGTAGGAAATCTAATTAGTTCTGATTGGGGTCTTATTCAACAACCCAACAATGTTCAGCCTATTGGAGTATCTTTAGATGCTGCTACCAGTATGCCAACCTATACTTTTAATCCTGATTTAAAAGAAACATTTGGATATGATTCTAGTTTAGCTTCAAGATGGCAAGTGCAATTTGGATTGCGTTATATATTCTAAATAAATATAAATTTTATACTTAGATTTGTGCCCCTATTTTAGGGGCACTTTTTATGATGAAATATACGAGACTTACCAAAGAACAATTTGAAGAACTACAAGAAGAATTTATAAACTTCTTGGCAGCACAATCCATTACTGGGAAAGAATGGGACGAAATTAAAAGAGTAAAACCTGAAGTAGCAGAAGAAGAGTTGGACGTTTTTAGCGATCTAATTTGGGAAGGTGTTTTAAATAATGCTTCCTATCTTGAAAATATTTCTGCACAGCAATTATTTCTTTTTAAAGTAGAGGAATCTTTTATGAAATTGATAGTAATTAAAACTACGAATCAGAAAATTGATTTCACTACAGTAGCTGGTTATAAATGGCTTCAAAAGAATTTTGCTTTTGATGAAGTTGAGTTTTTTACTGCTAATAAGGATTTTACAGGAAATAAAAACGAAGATATTTTTTCATTAATAGAACAAGGGGCTATTATATCTAAAGGAGACTTATTTAATTTTTTTAATAAAATTGTAAATTAAACCTTTAGTTTCTTCAATTATTTGACAGTTATTTTATTGTTTATCTGAAAACAATAACTCTTTTATTGATTTGTGTGCCATCAGCCAATTCAATTTTTAGAATGTAAATACCATTACTTAGTTTAGCGACATCTATTATGCGATCCGTTTTTTGATACTGTTTAACTACTTGCCCATTTATCGAAATCATTTGTAAATTTTCTATTTGGCGGCTACTATCTGTCACATCAATATGGATTTTTGTCGAAGCAGGATTGGGGTATATTCTTATCTCTTGCATAAGTTCTTCTGATAAACCAAGGATTGAAAATTCAGCAGTGACCTCGCAGCCATCGAAATCAATTACAGTTACCGTTTGAATATTACCAGTTATGTCAATTGAAATGTTATATGGTTCTACGCCTCCTATAACAATGACCTCTTCATCTATTATATCGATATCCATCGCATCGAGCAAGCAACAAACATCTGGAATATCGTTAGAAGGTTCTCCATTTGGGTAATACAGCTCAAGGATATCTTGAAGAATATCAGTTCTCTCTTGAGCTTCAGCTGCATTGTAAGACAGCGATTTTTGGTAATGCCATCCAACACCGTAGTCAGGAGTAGCAGTAGGTCCATCCGTGAAAAGATTTGGATATACGAGAAGAGCATAATCAACGAATGCCACGTTGTTCTCAGGAATCAGCGTAAAATAATCTTGCAGTCTATTGTATATGGTTTGAGATGGGACAATGTCAATTTGATCCAATTCGTTTTGTAATGCAATCGAATCTTGTGGTAGAATTCCAAAGACATGAAATAAAGGTCTTAAATCTACTTGGGCTGCGGCAGACATGCGTAGAATTCTGCTGTCAATATCTTGGTTATTTATACCATGGTCTATTCCGTTTTCAGAGTCAATGAACTCTTGCTTCCAGAAGTTTCTAAGTGGGCACCAGTCGAGTATATTTACTATTTCAAAATAGTGACCGTATCCTCTATGTTGGTAGCGTACTTCATCATTTGTAGTATTTGAAATATTCCGCTCCGAACCAAAAGTATTTGACACCATTCGATGGGTTGCTGTTCTATCAATATCAAAAGTATTGGGAACAAAGCTGTATTTTACCGCTTGGTTGAGGTCTTCATTTAGGCCATAATTCATGGCCATGATGTATGGGAAATTGACCAATGCTTCCCCTTCTCCAGGAAATTTGGTCATCGCCAAGGCATGCCCAGATTCATGAAAGTTTACCTCATCATCTGGCCCTGGTCCATTTAAAAAGTAGGCAGGTCCGGGTACATTTGTGTAACGAAGTGTTGTGTTCGACATAGGATACCCGATTGAATAAGCGTGATGCCTGATAGTGATGTCGGCTATCATATACATATTATGCTTATCTGAAACGATCTCTCGAGCCATTATAGAATTAACACCCTGTAAAGCCGTATCCCAGTCTAGCAATGTTTGCATGAGGTCGTACTGGCCAGCAATAATTGAATGTGAGGGTATCGTGAACATAACATTATCTGTTTCAAAGACAGCCCAGGGTCCTGGCTTGGTAAGTTCTTGGTTAAAGTCTGGGGTTTCATAAAACGATTTTAGAGAAAAGAATGGGCACTCCACACCATTGGTGACACCTACCTCTACAATTCCCTGATTCGCACCGTAGGGAACAACAATGGAGATGGCGCCACCAAATGGATTAAAAACCTCAATGGTGGTATCGTTTATAGGGAATTTTTTCGTGATTCTATCCAGTCGATAGAAATCCCCTCTAATTCCTAGGTCCCATTCATGGGAGCCAACTCTAATGTAATAATCTTGCCCCACCAAGCTATTGGGAACTGTAACGGTAACTATGCTGCCGGGGGCAAGATAGAGCCCCGTTGGTCTAAGTGCATGGTTGGTTCCATCTGCATTGATATCGAAATAAGGATTGCTTCCATCTGGATCAGCAAAATTTGCTCTAATAAGCACGGAATGACTCACCGATGGATCCGCTGGAGGCTCAACGTATCCGGGGA